>DATHHZ010000001.1:0-2391 GCA_035316965.1 Burkholderiales bacterium
GCTGCGCGATCTCGCGCGACTCCATCGCATCTTCCACCACCACGAACTGGTCGCCGGCCATTGGAACGCCGCCGATGCCGAGGACCTGGGCCGGAATCGCTGGCCCGGCGTCCTTGACGTTGTGGCCACGCTCGTCGAGCAGCGCTCTCACGCGACCCGAGTACATGCCGCAGATGAAATCGTCGCCGACGTGAAGCGTGCCGTTGCTGACGAGAATCGTGGCAACCGCACCCTTGCCCGGATCGAGCTGTGCTTCGATGACCGCACCGGTGGCGCTGCGGTTCGGATTGGCCCGGAGGTCGAGGATTTCCGCCTGCAGCAAAATCTGCTCAAGCAGTTTGTCGATGTTCGTTCCCTTTTTCGCGGAGACCTCGGTCGAGAGAACGGTACCGCCGAACTCCTCGAGCACGACGCCGTGCTGGAGCAGATCCTGCTTCACCTTCATCGGGTTTGCACCCGGAACGTCAATTTTGTTGATCGCAACGATCATCGGTACGCCGGCGTTCTTGGCGTGCGAGATCGCTTCGATCGTCTGCGGCATCACCTGATCGTCCGAAGCCACGACGAGGACGACGATGTCCGTGACCTGGGCGCCGCGCGCGCGCATTGCCGTGAACGCTTCGTGGCCAGGCGTGTCGAGGAAAGTGATCGACTTGCCACCAGGCAGGTCGACATGGTACGCACCGATGTGCTGCGTGATGCCACCCGACTCGCCGGCGACGACGTTCGATTTGCGGATGTAGTCGAGGAGCGATGTTTTGCCGTGGTCGACGTGACCCATGATCGTGACGACGGGCGGACGTGGCTCGAGCTGTTCCGCTGTGTCATCGGCGGTTGGCGTGGTCTTGAGATCGGCCGCGTACTCCTCCTCCTTCACTGCCTGGAAGCCGAATTCGCCGGCGATCAATTCGATCTGGTCGAAGTCGAGCCGCTGGTTGATGGTGACCATCAGCCCGAGGTTCTTGAATGCAAACCCGACAATCTGGACAGCCGGGGTCTTGAGGATTTGCGCGAGCTCGTTGACGGTGATGAATTCGTTGACACGAACCGTCTTCTTCTCACGCTCCACCTCGGCCGCCTGCTGGGCGGCGAGCTCCTCACGATAGCTGCCATCCTCGGCGCGGCGTGCTCCGCCGCGACGAATTGGCCCGCGCATCGACGCCATCGTCTTGCCGATGTTCGCCGACACCGCTTCCTGATCGACTCCGCGCTTTCCCTTCTTCCCGCGACGCCCACCACGATCTTCGCCACGGCCTGTGCCGCGATCATCGCGGCGCGCGGGTGGTGCGGTGCCTGCACCCGGGGCGGCTGATGCGACCGGGCGAGGCGGCGCGTACGGCGCTCCCGTCGCAACGGGGCGCGGGCGCGGCGCGCCCGGAACTACGGGCTGCGGACGCTGACGCTCACGGGCATCGGTGCTACGATCGCCCGCGTGCGCCGTCTGAGCCTGAGGCGGTGGCGCGACCGGCCGCGCGGGAGCTGCCGGTGTCCTGGGCCGCTCGATTGGCGCAGCATCGGCCGGCACTGAAGCGGCGATTGGCGCTGGCGGAGCGGCTGGAGCGCCAGCTGAAACCGGCGATTTCACCTCGACGGCAGGCGGCGTCTCAATGGGAGCTTCCGCAACCGGCTCGGTGGCCGCACGACGACGACGTTTCGTCGCGCCTTCCGCGGGTGCGGCAGGGTCGGGCTTGGCTTCGGCCGCGGGAGCAGCGGTCGCGGCTCCGCGCCGCCGACGAGTAGTGGCCGGCGGAGCAGCAACACGTGCGCGCTTCTCGCGCTCCCAACGGGCGCGGATGCGAGCAACCTGATCGTCGCTCAGCGGACTCAAATGGCTGCGCACAGGCACGTCCATTTGACGAAGGAGATTGATCACCTCGTCGGTTGGAACCCCGAACTCGCCAGCCAAATCATGTACTCGAAGCTTACTCAACCCTACTCCTCCCCTTCCGTACGCCCACCCGGCATCGGCGTCGGACTTAGTGCCCGAATCCCCTTTGCCAGACCTCTATCGACAATCCCAACGACTGCAGTGGTTTCGCGGCCCACCGCCGAACCCAACTCGGCGGCTGGGGGTCCAACAATGACCACAATTCCGCGAGCATGAAGCAACGGCAGCACTTTTTCCAAACTGTTGTTCGACGCGTCGGGTGCGGCAATAGCCAGAAACAACTTGCCGCGCTTCGCCGCATCCCGCACCCGCTGCACACCAACGATCGCTCCGCGTCCACGAATCCCGAGGCCAATGAGGCCGAGGAGCTTTCGCTGCTGGACGGCGTCCACTTCGTCTACTCCGTCTCCTTCCCTTCTGTTTCGGCCGTCACTTCGGGAGCAGCGGCGCTTCCACCTTCGGATGCCATTTCGCTACTCGCCTCGACGTCGGCCTCCGTCGTG
>DATHHZ010000002.1:0-5512 GCA_035316965.1 Burkholderiales bacterium
TGAGCTTCTGCTTCGACCCCAGATCCGCGTAGAGATCCCGAACGCGCTCGGGCGCCACCTGCTTGTCATGCGCGCCCGTAACCATCAGGAAGGGCGTTTGCATCTTGGCGACGACGGCCTGATTGAAACCCCAGGTCGGCACCTGCGGCGCGCGGCGCACGCCGGGGCCCCAGGTAGCGCCGACGGGATCGGAAGCGAGCATCTCGGTCCAGATCACGGCGCCGGCAGCGGGTTCGTACTGTTCGGGACAGCCAACCTGGCGATCCCAGTTGGCCATGAAGTCCGCTTGGGACTGCGAGGTCATTGGACCGCTGCTGGACGGAAGCGAGCTTGGCGCTTCGAGCGGGGACGCGCGAGTATAGGCGGGCGCCAGCATCACCAACCGCGCCACCTTCGCGGGGTTACGCGCCGCATAGCCGCCCCCGCGCGGGCCGCCTTGCGACCAGCCCACGATCGAAACCTTGTCCACGCGGCGCAGCGCGCGCAGATGATCGACTACCGTTCCGATGTCGTTCCAGTCCGAATCCATCGTCGTGATGGGCGAGGGATGCGATGGCGCGCACGGGGCCGGAATGAGGTTCGGAACAAACTGCGCCTGCTGCGCCTTCGAAAAATTGCACGGGTCGTTCATAGCCGGTGGGCGCGTGGAGCGGCCGTAGCCCGTCATGTCCATCGAGAAGACATCGAAGCCCGCCTGGGCGAGGTACGCCATCCAGCTGTAGTCCTTGTGGGGAACGTCGAACGTGACCTCCGCCGGCGTGCCCGCGCCGTGCACGAACAGCACAACGCCGACCGGGGCCGGGCCGCCGCGCAAAGCCGCGCGCGCGAGCGCCACCTCGCGGACGTAGATCTTCGCTTCCTGACCGGCGAAGGCCGGTGCAATGGACTTTACCCGAACGTAATGATCCACGGTGACAAGGCGCGAGCCGTCGTCGCTGGTCGTGGCGCACGCAGTCATGAGCAGAGCGAGAGGGCCGAGTGACCAGAAATATCGGTGCATGGATCCTCCTTTACGGATCAACCTTAGCCGTTTTCGCATGGCGGTGAGCAGCTATTCGAGCTTGAGGTTCGTGCTCTTCACGAGGTTTTTCCACTTCTCGATATCGGCATGGAAGAATTTTATGAAGTTCGCCTGGTTGTCCTCGAACAGCGCGACGCCCACTTTCGCCAGATTTGCGCGCGTCTCGGGCTGCTTCAGAACGGTCTCGACGTCGCGCGCGATGCGCGCGCCGAGCTCGGGCGAGATCGAAATGGGCGCGAAGAAGCCCTGCCACAGCGTCGCTTCGTATTGCGGCAGGCCCTGCTCGGCGATGGTCGGAACGTTCGGTGCGGCGGGGTAGCGCTGCTTGCTCGTCACGCCGAGCGCCCGCGCCCGCCCCGAATTCGCGAGCGGCAGGCCGACCGGCATGCCGGCGAAGTAATAGGCGACGCGCCCCGGAATGACGTCCTGGACGGCCGGCGCTCCGCCCTTGTAGGGAACGTGGATCGCGCTGATTCCGGCCATCATGTTGAAGAGCTCCCCGCACAGGTGATCGGAGTTGCCGACGCCCGAGGAGGCGAAGGTCAGCCTGCCCGGCGCGGCGCGGGCAGCGGCGATCAGCTCCTGCACGTTCTTCGCAGGAAAATCGGGGCCTACGATGAGGATGTGCGGCGTCGCCGCTACCGGCGCGAGCGGCATCAGATCGGTCTCCGCCTTGAAAGGCAGGTTCGGCAGCGCGGCGGCGCTGATCGCGAGGCCGTTCTGTGCGAAGAGCAGGGTATAGCCGTCGCCCTGCGCCTTGGCGACTGCGTCCGCGGCGAGATTGCCCGCCGCGCCGCCGCGGTTCTCGACGAACACCGTCTGCTTCCAGTGAGCGCCGAGACGGTCCGCCATCACGCGCCCGACGATGTCGGTCGAGCTTCCCGCCGCATAGCCGATCAGCAGGCGCACGGGCTTGGCCGGGTATTGCTGCGCGACAGCGGGCAGCGCAAGCGCGAGAACAAGAAGCGGGAGGATGCGGCGAAGCTTCATGGAGAACTCCATCATCGATGCGCGAACATTTTCTTCCCCGGCACGGGCATCTCGGCGGTGAGGATCTCGCCGTTGAGCGAGTCGGTGATGTGGAGCGTGCTGCGCTTGGCGCCGCCGTAGGCGATGTTGGTCATGAGGCGACGCTCTTTGCCGGCGTCCACGAGATGGGTCGGCAGGCAGTTCGAGTCGAAGCGCCAGACGCCCACGCCGAGGTGGCACACGGCGAGGCCCTCCTCGTCGTCCGCCTCGATGCCGTCGGGGCCGGCGTGGCCGCCGGAGAGCTGGATCGCGACGCCGGTCTTGGAGAGCGAGCCTCCGGCCATGAGCGGAAGCCGCCAGATCTGCTGCGAGCGCGTGATGGCAACGTACACGTGCGTGTTGCTCTTGTTGAGCGTGATGCCGTTGGGTGAGGGCGCGTTGTCGACTAGGCGCTGCAGCTCGCCGTTCGCTCGCAGGCGATACACTCGTCCGCTCGGATCGGCGATGCCGGTCTGTCCCTGGTCGGTGAAATAGAGATCGCCGTTGTCGGCGAAATGCAGATCGTTCAGGCCCTTGAAGCCCTCGCTGAACGACGTGGGGAGGTAAGTCTCGATCTTGCCGGACTTCGCGTCGAGCAGCATCAGGCCGCGCTTGTAGTCGGCGATGAAAATCCAGCCGCCCTTGTGGATCTTCAGCCCGTTCGGCCAGCCGTCGTACTGAACGACCAGCTCCCATTCTCCTTTCGGGTCGATGCGGAATACGCGCCCGAAGGGAATATCCACGCACCACAGGTTTCCCTCGCGGTCGAACGAGGGACCTTCGAGGAAGCTGTCCAACTGCGCTCCGCCCCGGTTGGGGTCGGACCAGGTGGTGCGGCGCTTCTTGCGGAACTTCGCGGGCAGCGAAGTGTAAGGCCGCGCCTGGATGCGTTTGATTTTCTGGAAGGGGTTGTGCATTGCGGCTCCGCAGGAAGTGCGGAGGATAACTCAAGTCTTGGGCGGTCCGACCGATATTTTCGGTGGGCTCGATCGCGCTATTTCTTCATCCGCTCCTTGACCGGGTCCTTGACGTTCTCGATCTTGTCGATCTCGACGTTGACCAGCCGGCCGCCCACCTTCTCGACGCGGCGGATATATACCGTCTGGACGATGTCGCGAGTCTCCGGATCGATAGCGATCGCGCCGCGCGGGCTTTCCCATTTCATGCCCTTGGCGGCCGCGATGAGCGCCTCGGCGTCGGTCGTGCCGCCGGTCTTCTTCAGAGCTTCGTAGATGAGGTGCATGCCGTCCCAGCCGCCGACGCTGAAGAAGTCCGGGTCGCGCCCCCAGGCCGCGTTGTAGGCGGCGACGAATTTCGCGTTCGCCGCGGACTTGTGGACGTGGTCGTAGTGGAAGGCGGTGATCAGGCCGAGCGCCGCATCGCCCATGACCTTCAGAGCGTTCTCCTCGGTGATTTCGCCCTGGCCAAGAATACGGGTCTTCTTCGAATCGATGCCGAGATCGACGAGCGCCTTGCCGAAGGCTGCCGGCTGCGCGCCCCCCGGCACCCAGACATAGATCGCCTCGGGGTTCAGATCCTTCGCACGCTGCACGAAAGGGAAAAAGTCGGGATTCACCACCGGAATGCGCACCGAGCCGACGATCTCGCCCCCGGCCTCCTTGAACGCGCGCTGGAACGCACCCTCGGCGTCGTGTCCCGGACCATAGTCCGACACCATCGTATACAGCTTGCGGATGCCGCTCCTGTAGGCCCAGGTGCCGAAGGTCTCGTTCAGCTGCGGCACGGTGAGCGAAGTGCGCGCCATGTACGGTGATTTGGTCGTGATGATCGCGGTGGCCGCGTTCATCACCACCATGAATTTCTTCGCTTCGGCGGATACGTCCGCGGCGGCGAGGGCGTTGGGTGTGAGCACGAACCCGGCCAGGATATCGACTTTGTCGCGCACCACGAGTTCCTGCGCGTGACGCTTGGCGATGTCCGGGGCGACGCCGCCGGTGTCCCTGCGGATGATTTCGAGTTTCCTGCCTGCGACCGTGTCGCCGTGCTCCTTCATGTAGAGCTTGATGGCGTTGTCCATCTGCGTCGCCGCGTCGGCGAACTGGCCGGAATAGGGCATGATCAGCCCGATCTTGACGGGCTGTTGCGCGTGCGCCGGAGACGCGGCGAAAACGGCGAGCGCCGCGAAGATCGCGGCGAAATGTCGATTCATGGTTTGTCCTCCTTCCCAGCGGCCATAGTCACTTTTTCCGCCCGAACTTTCCGGTGAGCTTCGCCTTGCCGATCGCGTTCGCGTTGACCATGTAGCCGGCGAGCGACGCGCTCGCGCCGCCCACGTTGAGCCCGTCCGCCTTCAGCGCGTACAGCGTGAAGTTGTAGCGGTGCGGCTTGTCGCCCACCGGCGGGCAGGGGCCACCCCAGCCGGGGCCGCCGAAATCGGTGTCGATCTGCGCGCAGCCGAAAGGCAGGTTGGAGCCGTCCGCCTTACCCGCGTCCTTCCTCAACTGGGTTGCGCCCGCTGGAATGTTGACGACGAGCCAGTGCCACCAGCCCGCGCCGCCGGTCGGGGCGTCCGGATCGTGTACCAGCAGCGCGAAGGTCTTCGTGTCCGCAGGCGCGCCCGACCACCCCAGCGCGGGCGAGATGTTCTGGCCCGAGCAGCCGAAACCGTTGAACACCTGCTCCATGGCGATCGGGCCGTTCGGCCGGAAGTCGGGGCTCATGAGCTTGAACTGGGCGCGTGCGGAGCCTTTTCTTCTTGCTGCCATGGGAACCTCCATGCAAGAGAGCGGGAGGGACGATTGTAGCCAACTGGCCCCCCGACCGCATTTATAATGCCGCGAACCTTACATTCCGATGAATCCCGCACGGAGGGAGAATGTCGAAGCTCACACTGAAGCAGGCCAATACCATCATCGAAAGAGCCCTCGAGCGCGCGCGGGTCATGAAAATCAAGCCGCTCGCGGTGGTCGTGCTCGATGACGCCGGCCACGTCAAGGCCGCGCAGCGCGAGGACGGAGCGAGCATGTTCCGCTTCGACGTGGCGCTCGGAAAGGCATGGGCGTCGGTCGCGATGGGCGTCTCGAGCCGCGCCCTTCTCAAGCGCGCCAAGGACAATCCCAATTTCTTCGGGGCTCTCGCCGCGACGGCCCAGGGAAAATTCCTGCCGCAGACGGGCGGCGTCCTGATCAGGAACGAGAAAGGCGAGATTCTCGGCGCGGCCGGAGCGAGCGGCGGAACGGGCGACGAAGACGAGGAAGCCTGCGTTTCGGGGATCGAGGCGGCGGGGCTGACGGCGGACGCCGCGGGTTGAGCTGGCAAATGACGCGCGCTGCGTTCCTGGCGCTCGTGTGCTCGCTCGCCGCCCCGGCGGCCTTGCGCGCACAGCCCGCCGACGTCGCGGCGCAGGCGCTGTACGAGGGACCCGATCGCGAACAGCGCCTCGTCCGGGGCGCGCGGGCCGAGCGCGAGATCAACCTCTATTCGTCCCTCGTGCTCGAGGATCTCAACGCGCTCGCGGCGGCG
>DATHHZ010000003.1:0-4345 GCA_035316965.1 Burkholderiales bacterium
TCTCGATCAGCACGTCGGGCTTGGCGGCCTTGATACGTCTGCCGAGCTCGGTCAGCGAGCTCGTGAGCTCGCGCTGATTCGCGGGTTTGACGTCTTTCCATCCGCGGATGATAAGCGGGGCATGGCTCGACGCGAACACTCCGGCGAGGCTAGCCATGGCTCGACCTCGCCGCCGCGGCCGCTCCGGCGGTCCTCACTTTTCTCAGGAAATCCGCCTCGGACATTCCGGCGACCACGAAATAGAAACGCAGAAGATACGGGTTGACCCGCGACGCGAGGAAGCCCACGTCGTCGCTCTCGACCGCGGCACGCACCTCGGGCTTCAGGGGATAGCGATCGAGGATCTTCTTCCGATTGGCGCGGTACTCGTCGCCGAGTGGAGGAGAGCTCTGAAGATCGAAGAAGAGTTTGCTCAGCCAGTAGTCTCTCATGACGCTATTTTGCCACGGGCGCGGCGCTACTGTTTCGACCCCTGATCTCGGGTGAGAGGCACGAACCTCACCGGCAGGGTGCGCCTCGTCGTCGTGCGGCCGTCGGATTGTTTCTCCACGAGCAGGAGGTGCTGCACGTCCGATGGCGCGCCCACCGGAATCACCATTCGCCCTCCGGGCTTGAGCTGGTCGATCAGCGGCTGCGGGACTGCTGCGGGCGCCGCCGTGACGATGATGGCGTCGAAGGGTGCAGCGGCGGGCCAGCCGCCGTAGCCGTCGCCGATGCGCACTTCGACGTTCCGGTATTGCAGCTCGTCGAGAACTTGCTTGGCGCGGCGTGCGAGGGCTTCGACGATCTCGATCGTGTAGACCTTCCCCACTAGCTCGGCGAGCACGGCCGCCTGGTAACCCGAGCCCGTTCCGACCTCCAGCACGGTATCCGCGGGCTTGGGATCTAGCAAATCGGTCATCAGCGCGACGATGTAGGGCTGCGAGATCGTCTGGCCTTCGCCGATCGGCAGCGGGCGATTCTCGTAGGCGAGATTGTCCTGCAAGGCGGGGACGAAGCGGTGGCGCGGGACTTTTCCCATGGCCGCCATCACCGCATCGCTGAATCTCGGTCGCCCGGTTTCAGCACCGGTTTCACGCGCCATCGCGGCTATTTCCGCGACCATTCGCGCGCGGGCCGCTGCACGCTGATCCTGGGCTTCCGAGGGTTGGGAGTGGGTCACTGCGAGAAGTAAAAGCGCGGAGAGCAGGACGCCCAGCATGGCGCGGCCGAGTTCAGGCGACCACCAGGGTGGTCAGGCGCTGCGGATCGGCAAGCAGATCCGCGCTCGGACCGCTGTAGGCGATTCGGCCGCGGTTGAGCACGAGCGCGCTTTGCGTGACTCCGAGTGCAACTTTCGCGTGCTGCTCGACCAGCACGACCGCAAGCGAGTCCTCGTTGATCAGGCGCTGCAACGCCTGGAGCAGGACCTCGACGATGATGGGAGCAAGCCCTTCGAGAGGCTCGTCCATGAGCAGCAAGGTCGGATTGCCCATCAGCGCTCGCCCGATCGCGAGCATCTGCTGTTCGCCGCCCGAGATCTGGTTGCCCCAGTGCCCGCGCCGCTCGGCGAGCTTCGGAAAGAGATCGTAGACGCGTGCCAGCGTCCAGCGGCCGGGGCGCGTGGCGACGGTGAGGTTCTCCTCGACCGAGAGGGAAGGAAAGATATCGCGCGTCTGCGGTACGAGGCCCACGCCCAGCCGGCAGCGTTCGTAGACGGGCAGCCCCGCGATCGGCTTGCCTTGGTATTCGATGCTTCCCGCGTGAAAAGTCGTGTGACCCATGATGGTCGCGAGGAGCGTAGTCTTGCCGACGCCGTTCCGACCCAATACCGCAAGGGCGCCGCGCTCCGGCAGCTCGAACGCGATGTCTTCGAGGACCACGGTTTCGCCGTAACCGGCGCGCACGTCGCGCAGGCTGAGCTCAGCCATGATGCTGTTCGCCGAGATAAACCTGATGCACCCGCCGGTCCTTTACGATCTCCTCAGGCGGCCCCTCGACCAGGACTTCGCCCTGCACCAGAACGGTGATGCGCTGCGCGAAGCGGAAAACGAGATCCATGTCGTGCTCGATGATCAGGATGGCAATGTGCTTGGGCAGATTGTCGAGGACCTGCAGGATGCGGTGCGATTCCAGCGAAGGCACGCCCGCGGCGGGCTCGTCGAGGAGCAGAACGCGAGGCTTCAGTCCGAGCGCGATCGCGATCTCGACAAGGCGCTGTTTGCCGTAGGGCAGGTCGAGGATGCGAATGCCTGCGTCCTCGGCGAGGCCGAGCGTGGCGAGCAGGTCCATGCTCTCGGAGCGTACGTCGGCATGTGTGCTTGCCGCACGCAGCATGCGCCGCGCGACGCCACGGCGCTCCGCCACCGCCAGCGCCACGTTGTCGATCACGGCGAGGCGGCGAAAAAGCGCATTGATCTGGAACGTCCGGCCGAGCCCGCGCTTCACCCGCTTCGCCTGTCCCATGGCGGTGATGTCCTCCCCGCCCAGCACGATCCTGCCGGAGGAGGGGGGCAGCACGCCGGTGAGCATGTTGATGAAGGTGGTTTTTCCGGCGCCGTTGGGACCGATCAAGGCATGGCGTGCGCCGCTCTCCAGGCGGAAATTAATGTCGTCCGCCACGGTGAGCGCGCCGAAGCTCCTGCACAGGCCGCGCGTTTCGAGAGCGGCGGCGCTCACGGCCTGCTCCGAAGCTTCACGAGCGCCCCATCGAGGATGCCGAGGATTCCGCCGCGGGCAAACATCACCACGAGCACAAGCATCGTCCCGATGCCGAAGTACCAGTATTCCGGGAACTGCTTCGCGAGCAAATCCTGCGCGATCAGATACACGACCGGCCCGACGAAAGCGCCGTAGATGCGTCCGACGCCGCCGAGGATCAGCATCACCAGCAGCTCGCCGGAGGACTCGAAGGAGAACACGTTCAGCCCGACGAACTGATTGGTCTGGGTGATCAGGCCCCCGGCGACACCGGCGATCGTGGCCGAGAGCGTGTAGACGAGGACGAGACGCCAATAGACCGGCGCACCGATCGCGTGCATGCGCAGGCTGTTTTCGCGCACCCCGGTGAGCGAGGTCCCGAACGGCGAATAGATCATTTTTCTCACCAGCCACCATCCGAGGAGCAGCACGAGAAGGCAATAGAGATAAGCGGTCTTGCCGAAGATATCGAACCTGAACAGGCCCAGAATCGGCGCCACGACGACGCCGGAAAGGCCGTCCGCGCCGCCGGTGAGCGCGGTGGCCTTGTTGGCGATCTCCAGGAGAACGGAGGTGATCGCGAGCGTGAGCATGAGGAGCGTCAGGGCCTTTGTCCGGAGGATGATGGCGCCGGTGCTGATCCCCAGCAAGGCGCCGGCGGCCGCTGCGGCGACAAGCTGCACCATTGGATCGCTGATTCCCGCCTTGGCGGCGAGAATCCCCGCGACGTAGGCGCCCAGACCGAAATAGGCGCTTTGGCCGAGCGTGATGATTCCCGCATAGCCGACAATCAGATCGAGCGACAGGGCGTAGAGGATGTAGATCAGGATGCGCGCACCGAGTGAAAGATACTCTGGCAGCAGAAAGAATGCCGCGAGGGCGACGATCCACGGCAGGGACTCGATCCAGCGGATGCGAGGATCCGCGCTGTAGCCTCCCGCGTGGGCGCTCATGCTGCCGCCTCCGAACCTGCTTCCCGGCTCATGCCCGTCTCCCGAACAGACCCGCGGGCCGCCACAGCAGGATGGCGATCGTGGCGACATAGATGGGGAAAGCGCCGTATTGCGGCAGCCAGTACTTGCAGGCGGTGTCGGCGATGCCGATCAGGAGCGCCGCGACGAACGGCCCGCGCAGGCTGCCCAGTCCCCCAACCGAGACCACGACCAGAAAATACACGAGATTTTCGAACGGATAAGAAGGCTGGATCGCGATGATCTCCGCGCCGAGCCCGCCGCCGAGTCCGGCGAGTCCGCTGCCGAGCGCGAAGGTGAGCGTGAACAGGCGCTTGGTGTTGATTCCGACCGACTGCGCCATGGCGCGGTTGTCCACCGTGGCGCGTACCATGGCCCCCCAGCGCGTGCGCTCGACGCCGAACCACAAGAGCGCCACCATGACCGCGCTGAACACGATGATGAACACCCGGTAAGCCGGAAAATCGCGGCCGAGGAGCGCAAACTGGCCCTTCAGATAATCGGGCAGCACGACCGGCTGCTGCAGCGTTCCGTAGATGAAGCGCGCCACGGCGACCGCGATGAAGATGAGGCCGATGGTGAAGAGGACCTGCTCGAGGTCGCTCGCCGTGTACAGCCGCGAATACAGTAGCCGCTCGAGGACCACGCTCGCGGCCGCGACAAAAGCAAAGGCGAGAGCGAGCGCGAGCGGGAAG
>DATHHZ010000004.1:0-2539 GCA_035316965.1 Burkholderiales bacterium
GGCTTGCTCGTGATGTTCGCACGGCGTTGGGTTTTCAAGTGAGGCCGACATGCAGAACGTTTCCGATTTGGAAGGGCTCGTCGCGGAGTTTCGCGAGATGCTGCCCGCGCAGTGCGAGACGGCGCAGGCGATCGACCGGCAGGATCCGTTCGAGCAGATCGCGTACAAGGCGATCGACGACGGCTATATCGAGTTCGCGTACGAGTTCAGCAGGTTCATGGAGATTTGCCTGCGGCGGAGCACCTGAGTCCGCGCTAGCCGGTACTGAATCGTCCCCCGCGGCGGGCGTAGGTCCCGGCGCTCTTCGTCATTCCGAGGGCCTTTGGGCCCGGGGAATCTCCTTGCGCGCGGCGCCTGAATCCGGCCGCAGCAGCCCCAGACTCTGGAAGCGCAGGTACAGTTCGCGGCAGGCCCAGGCGTCGGTGGCGGCGTAGGCGATCTGCGCGGGCGAGAGCTCGCGCGCGGCCCAGTTCGAGGTCTTGGTGCCTTTGGGGATGCGGAACCCGAGGAGCATGCCGGCGAGGTTGCGCACGCCGGTTTGCTCAAAACCACTGCGACGCGCGACGAGACCGAGGTCGAGCATGTTCTTCTCCTCGAACGGAAAAACCTTCTTCAGCGCGCGCAGATCGTCCGCGAGCGACACGCCGGCCTTGATGGTGCGCGGTTCGGAGAGGAGCCCGGCGAGCACCGCGTGAACCTCGCTGCGGCGCAGCTGGAAAAGGTACACCGCGCGGGCCGTCGCGACCTGGACGAGGGAAGGCAGATGGCTCTCGCCTTTCCTGAACGCGGGCCGCGTCTCGGTATCGAGCCCGACGATGCTTTCCTGCCGGAGGTCCGAGCGCGCAAGCTCGAGATCCTCGGGCGTCGCCACTAGGCACACCCTGCCCTCGAAGCGGCGGATGGGCAGCTTCGCCATGTCCTCCCGGGAAATCGAGCGGGGGATTTCGCTTTGCAGCTCGGCGGGGGGTAAGGGGTCCATGGAGCGGGCAGGGTAGCGCGCCCTGGGGCATCTTGCAGGAGAGGCAGAGAGGACGTCTGACGAGGTAGCCGCCGCGCGCCTTTTTGCAGAATTACTGTATTTCTGCTAATCTGCGGCGATGAAAGCCACTCTCACCGTCACCAGCCGCGGCGTCGTGACGCTGCCGGCGAAACTCCGCGCCGCGCTCGGCCTCAAGCCCGACGACCATCTCATCGCCGAAACGACGCCCGAGGGCCTTCTTCTGCGTCCCGCGGTGACGCTCCCGGTCGAGGTCTACAGCGACAAGCGGATCGCCGAGTTCGACGAAGCCGAGGCCGATCTGCAGAAAGTCCTGACCCGAAGAAAGAAAACCGCGCGCTGATTGCCGGCCGATGCGGATTTTCCTCGACGCGAACGTCCTTTTTTCGGCTACCAAATCCGATGGGGCCGTGAGGCGGCTGCTGGACCTGCTCATTGAGGCCGGGCACGAATGCTGGGCGGACGGATTTGTCGCGGAGGAAGCGCGTCGCAATCTCGCCGCGAAATTCCCCGACGGCCTGCCTGTCCTCGAGACGCTCCTCGCGCGCCTGCGCACCGGGCCGATTCACGCGCCCGATCCTGCGCTCGAAGACGCGTTGCCGCTTCCGGAAAAGGATCGGCCGGTACTCGCCGCCGCGATCCGCCATGGCTGCGAAGCCCTGGTCACCGGCGATCGCACGCATTTCGGCCGCCTCTACGGCAAAGCGATTCACGGCGTGACGATCCATTCTCCGCGCTCGATCGCCGAAACACTTCTCGCCGATGCGCTTCCGGCCCCGAAGGTGTTGCGACAGCCGCGGAAGCGATACGCACTGAGCGCGCAGCCGGCCAGACTGCGCGTCCCCGGGAAAAAGATCGCCGCGGTGTGAAGCCCTGCACCAGGGACGCGGCGAACCTCACGACGTGACATAAGGAAATTCCCATGCCCCGCACTATCCTCCCCGAATCGCAAATCCATCCCGCCGTGCGCGAGAAGATCGCGAATTACCGCACCGACATCGTGAAGGAGGTGCAGGCGGCCGTGGCGGCGAACCCCATCGTCGTCGTCGGCATGCGGATGAATCCGTTTCCGAAGAAGGCGAGGAAGGCGCTCGACGCCGCCGGTCTCGCCTACGAATATCTCGAGTACGGCAGCTATCTCAGCGAGTGGCACAAGCGCCTCGCGCTCAAGATGTGGACAGGCTGGCCCACTTTTCCGATGGTGTTCGTGAAAGGCGTGCTCGTCGGCGGCGCGGACGATGTCGCGCGTCTGATCGAGAAGGGAGAGCTGGGGAAGAAGCGGTAGTGAGAGCGGTCAAACCACCCCGCCGGCTTCGCCGGCACCCCTCCTTTTCAAGGAGGGGATGACTGCAGGAAGAGCGCGGAATGCGTGCCACGACACCGGAGCTGATCGCCTCCTACGAAAAGGCGCTGTACGTGGTGTTCGGTGAGCCCGAGCTCGTGATCCGCATCGGCGAGCCGAATCCCGACCTGGACGAGCTGCTCGAAGCCGAAGGCGCGGCGATCGCGGCCTATATCACCGCCGCCAACCCGCGCGGCGAG
>DATHHZ010000005.1:0-2350 GCA_035316965.1 Burkholderiales bacterium
CCGCGTAGGCGATCGCCAGCGTGCTGCCCCAGGAACCCCCGAACACGACCCAGCGTTCCACGCGCAGATGCGCGCGCAAAGTCTCCAGATCGGCAACCAGATGCGGCGTGGTGTTGTCGCGCAGCTCCCCGAGTGGAGTAGAGCGCCCGGCTCCGCGCTGGTCGTAGACGATGATGCGATACGCGCCGGGGTCGAAGAAACGCCGGTGCTTCGGCGTGCTCCCGGCGCCCGGGCCCCCGTGCAGGAAAACCGCGGGGATCCCGCCCGGATCGCCGCTCTCCTCCCAGTACATCGAGTGCACGGCATCCAGGCGCAGCATGCCGCTTGCGCGCGGCTCGATTTCGGGGAAAAGACCGGGGGCCACCAAACTCGCAAGCTCGCCCATCCGAGGTCCGCTACGGGATCAGGATCGTTGACCCTGTCGTCTTGCGCGCTTCGAGGTCGCGCTGTGCCTGAGCGGCATCCTTGAGCGCATAACGGCGGTTCACTTCGATCTTCACTTTTCCCGAGAGCACGACGTCGAACAGGTCTTTGGCGGTAGCGACCAGGTCGTCGCGCTTGGACGTGTGGGTCACCAGCGTCGGACGCGTGACGTAGAGCGATCCCTTTTGCGAAAGCACCGCAAGCTCGAATGGGGGTACTGCCCCCGACGAATTGCCGAAGCTGACCATCAATCCGCGCGGCTGCAGGCAGTCGAGCGACCCGGTGAAGGTGTCTTTTCCGACCGAGTCGTACACGACCGGCACGCCCTTGCCGCCGGTGAGCGCCTTGACGCGCTCGACAAAGTTCTCCTTGCGGTAGTTGATGCAGTGGTCGGCGCCGTGCGCCTTGGCGAGCGCGCATTTCTCCTCCGAACCGGCGGTGCCGATCACCGTTGCGCCGAGCGCCTTCAACCACTGGACCGCAATCAGTCCGACTCCGCCCGCAGTCGCGTGGAACAGAATGGTCTCGCCCGATTGAACCTTGTAGGTGCGCCTCAGCAGATACTGGGCGGTCATGCCTTTCAGCATCATCGCCGCTGCGGTTTCGAAGGAAATACCCTCCGGCAGGACGACCAGGCGGTCGGCCGGCATGGTGCGCACCTCCGAATAGGCGCCGGGTGCGCCCCCGGCATAAGCAACGCGATCGCCCGCTTTGACCTGCGTGACCCCCGTCCCTACGGCCTCCACCACGCCGGCGCCTTCGTTGCCCATCCCCGACGGAAGAGGGATCTTGTACAGTCCGGAGCGCTGGTAGACGTCGACAAAATTGAGTCCGCAAGCCTTGTGGCGCACCCGCGCCTCGCCCGGCCCGGGGTCCCCGACCTGGACGTCTTCCCATTTCAGAACTTCGGGCCCGCCTTGTTGTTGGATTCGAATCGCTTTGGGCATTGCTTCTCCTCAGTCAATGATATGTGCCATGGTCACCTGGCGGCTATCGGGCGCAGGGACTATTTTTTCGACGGATCTTCGCGGCCGGCCGGTTCTGAAGTGCCCGGGGGCACGCTTCCCGCAGCGTTTTGCATCGCGGCAAAGCCGGCTTTCTGCATTTCCAGACCCTGAATGGTCATGCGCAGAACGTTGAGATTCATGTTGAGCCAGTTCTCCACCGATTTCAGCTCTGCAATACGCCTTTCGATCTCATCCGGGATGAGCGTAGGGGTCATCAGCCCCGCCAGCGGCAGGCCCATCGGACCCCAAAGGTTTTTGAGGAATTCGAACGGATCGGGAGGCTGGTTCATGAGCGCAGGGCCACGATGAGGGATATTTCAAGTTTATTGTCGGGGACCCAAAAACTCCAGCACCTCGGGGCGGCGCGCCATGGTGTCCTGATAGCCCAGATCGATCAGCGCCCGGCAGTACCCCTTCTCGAAGAGCAGATAGCTCGCGAGGTTCGATCCGTTGCGGTTCATTGCGCCGATGCTCCGCAGGGGAAAGCGCACCGTCCATGGCAGCTCGTGTACGTGGCGAACGACCATGCGCTCGATCGGCTGGCTGGGCGAGATCACCAGCACCTTGATCTGCCGCAGCGGTAGCCCCGCTTCCCGAAGCTTCTCGGGAGCGATGAGGCTGATGGTGCGGTTGATTCTCTGCACGAGCTCGATATCGACGTTGAGGCTGTCCAGAAAAATACTGTTCAGGGCATGGCCGGCGATCTGCGCGACCGAAGGATACAGATTTCCGCGGACCCGAGGGGGCTCGGAGTGCCCGTGCGGCTGGCTGGTGCCCACCACCAGCACCCGGTCGGCACCCAGGTGCAGCGCGGGGCTGATCGGCGCGATCTGACGCATCGACCCGTCGCCGAAATATTCGCGGTTGATTTTCACCGCGGGGAATATGAAGGGCAGAGCCGACGAAGCCATCAGATGCTC
>DATHHZ010000006.1:0-2827 GCA_035316965.1 Burkholderiales bacterium
TTGAGGGACTGGCGCAGGGCGATAAAGCGCCCCGCGATCACCGCGCCCAGGGCCACGCCCACCGCGGTGATGCCCTGGAGCACCGCGCCCCTGTCCAGCGGAAGCCCGAGGTGGACCGCGGCCCACTGCAGCACGAGGAACTGCAGGGTCGCTCCCGCTCCCCAGAAAAGCGTGGTCACCGAAAGGGAGATCTGCCCCAGCTTGTCCTTCCAGAGCGCGGTGAAGCAGACGTAGAAATCGCGCATCAACAGCAGGGGATTGGTCTGCTGCTGGCCGTAGCGCGCGCCGGTATCCGGGATGAACAGGTTGAAGATCGCGGCGATGACATAAATCGCGGAGATCACGAGGATCGCGGCCTCGGCCGGAGTTTCGATGCCGGTGTCGATGTGCGGCACGTCGATCGCGAGGAGCAGCGAGGCGATTCGCGGGCTGATCAGCGCTCCTCCGAGCACGGTTCCGAGGATGATAGAAGCGACCGTCAGCCCTTCGATCCAGCCGTTGGCGGCGACCAGGTTCTCCGGGGGCAGCAGCTCGGTGAGGATCCCGTACTTCGCAGGGGAGTAGGCAGCCGCGCCGAAGCCCACCACCGCGTAGGCGGCCAGCACCAGCGTGTATCCGGGAATTCCCGCGAATTCGACGTAATCGGTGAAGAACATCAGCACGCAGCCGGCGATCTTGATCGTGTTGGTGATGAACATCACCCGGCCCTTTGGAATCGCGTCGGCGAAAGCCCCGACGAACGCGGCGAGCGCCACGTAGGACACGGTGAAGAAGAATTTCAGCAGCGGCACCATCCACGCCGGGCCGTCGAGCTCGAGCAGCTGAGCGATTGCGGCGATCAGCAAGGCGTTGTCGGCGAGCGAGCTGAAAAACTGCGCCGCCATGATCGTGTAGAAACCCCGCTTCATGATTTCCGGCGCCCCCGGTGAGCGAAGGCGTAAGTTTCGAAGCCGCGATTCATCGATTCCCTGCGTCCGGCGCGAGCGTCACGGAACGTAAACGCCTTTGGCCGCCCGCTTTATACCATGAGTCATTTGGGAGGTGCGTAAGGTTCTCCATGGCTGCTCGCCGGGACTCGCGGTTTTATGGTCGAATGGCGGGCCATGCGCCCCATCCGAGCCCGCATCGATTCCGCCGCGCTCCGCCATAACCTGGATGCAGCGAGACGCCGTGCACCCCGTTCGCGCATCTGCGCGGTGGTGAAGGCGAACGCCTACGGTCACGGCCTCGCGCGGGCGGCGCGGGCCCTCGCCGCGGCCGAGGGCCTCGCGCTGATCGAGCTGGAAGCGGCGCTCGAGCTGCGCCGCGCGGGCGAGCGTCGCCCGATGCTGCTCCTGCAGGGATTTTTCTCGCCCGAGGAGCTCGAACCCATCGCGGCGCACGGTCTCACTACCGTGGTGCACGACCCGGAGCAGCTGGCGATGCTCGAGAAAGCGCGGCTGCCGAAGAGGATCGCGGTGGTCGCGAAGCTGAACACCGGCATGAACCGGCTCGGCTTCCCGGCAGAAAATGTTCGCAGCGTGCTCGATCGCCTGCGGGATTGTCCGAGCGCCGGTGCGATCGCGCTCATGACGCATTTCGCCGACGCCGACGGCAAGCGCGGCGTCAGGTGGCAGCTCGAGCGCTTCGAGGCGGCGACCACGGGCGTCGATCTTCCGCGAAGCCTCGCCAATTCCGCCGCGCTCCTGCGTTATCCGGAGTCGCACAAGGACTGGGTGAGGCCGGGAATCATGCTCTACGGCTGCTCGCCGTTTCCCGACGAGAGCGCCGAGGCGCTGGGCCTGAAGCCCGCGATGACGCTCGCGAGCGAATTGATCGCGGTTCGCGACCTGCGCCCTGGCGACGGCGTCGGATACGGGGGAACCTTTGCGGCGAGCGGTCCGATGCGGATCGGCATCGTGGCGTGCGGCTACGCCGACGGCTACCCGCGGCACGCACCGACCGGCACGCCGATCCTCGTCTGCGGCAGGCGCACGCGCACCCTGGGCCGCGTGGCAATGGACATGCTGTTCGCCGATCTCACCGGCATCCCCGAAGCGGCGGTCGGCTCGCCCGCGACGCTGTGGGGCGAGGGGCTCTCGGCCGACGAAGTGGCGGCGAGCGCGGGCACGGTGAGCTACGAGCTACTGTGCGCGCTCTCGCAGCGGGTGCCCGTGTCGGAGGCGCCCTGATGGCCAAGGCGAGAAGCGTCTACGCCTGCACCGAATGCGGCGGCGAGTCGCCGAAGTGGCAGGGACAATGCCCGCACTGCGGCGCCTGGAACACACTGGTCGAAGGGCTCGCCGAATCGGCGCCCAGGCACCGCTTTTCAGGCGTCACGAAAAGCTCGGACCTCAAGCGGCTCGCCGACGTGAGCGCGCGCGACGCGCCGTGGATGGCGAGCGGGATAGACGAGCTCGACCGGGTGCTTGGCGGCGGCTTCGTCGCGGGCGAGGTGGTGCTGATCGGAGGCGACCCGGGCGTGGGGAAATCCACGCTCCTCCTCCAGGCCCTGGCCCGGATGAGCGGCTCGCGCAAGGCCGTATACGTAAGCGGCGAGGAATCCGCCGAGCAGATTGCGCTGCGCGCGCGGCGCCTCGCGCTCGACCCGGACAAGCTCGAGCTGCTCGCCGAGATCCAGCTCGAGCGCATTCTCTCCACGCTGGAAAAGGCCAAGCCCGAGATCGCCGTCGTCGACTCGATTCAAACGCTGTACTCGGAGCAGCTGACCTCCGCTCCCGGCTCGGTCGCGCAGGTGCGCGAGTGCGTGGCGCACCTGGCCCGCTATGCCAAGTCGAGCGGGACGGTCGTGGTGCTCGTCGGCCACGTCACCAAGGAGGGCGCGATC
>DATHHZ010000007.1:0-7133 GCA_035316965.1 Burkholderiales bacterium
GGACCGATCTCGGGCTGGTGCTGCTCGGGCTGTGGCTGTTCGCGCAGCTCAATCCCGAAACGCTGCTCTTCGGCACGGGCGATCTGCGCGGCTTATTCAAGACGCCCTCGGGCAAGCTCTACCCCGCGGAGGTATTCCTGCGCGTGGAGGCCGGAGTCGCCTGCGCCAACGGCCTGGCGGCGGGATTGCTCGCTTTGTGCCTCATCGCGCGCAACCAGCCGGCGCGGGGAGTGGTTGTGATCTTTCTGTCCGCGGCGCTGGCCGTGCACACGTTCGGATTCGGACTGCTCGTCAGCTCCCAGGACATCCTCTCCTGGGTGACGTCCGGAGCCCTCTATGGCGTGGCTGCAGCAATCCTGCTGCTGCTCGTCGTCGCAGGGATGCCACGCACCACGCAGCTTGCGCTCATGGGTTTTGCACTGATGGCGGCGACCGCCCTCGTCAATCTCGCCCCCGCGAATCCCTACATGACGGCCTCTTTCGCACTCTGGCAACAGGGGCATTTTCTCAATTTCAACGGCGCGACGCGCGTCGTTTCCGCCGTGTGGCCGTTTGCGGCGATGGTCTATCTGGTTCTGCTCGCCGCCGACCGCGGACAGGTGAGGGAGTAGGAAGCGCGCCCGGGGACGCCCGCCCGTCGCAGTATAATTAGCGTGACGCTCGTTCGAGCGGCGCGGGCGCGGCTCAGAAGCCACTGCTTCCGGTATCGCGCGCCGTTCAACTCGCTTGCTGCACACACCCGGAACTTGTGATGAGCTACTACGAAAGACACGTTTTTTTCTGCTGCAACCAGCGCCAGAACGGCGAGACCTGCTGCAACGACAAAGGCGCAAGCGGCATGCGCGACTACGCGAAAAAGCGGGTCAAGGAGTTGGGCCTCGCCGGTCCCGGGAAAGTGCGGGTGAATCAGGCCGGGTGCCTGGACCGCTGCGAGGAAGGGCCGTGCGTCGTGGTGTACCCCGAAGGGGTCTGGTACACCTACGTCGATCGCGCCGATATCGACGAGATCATCGAGGAGCACCTCAAGGCCGGCCGGCTGGTCGAGCGCCTGCGCATATGAGCGGGGCGCTCGAGCGCATCTTCATCGACGGTGCGGCGGGCAGGATCGAGACGGTCCTCGAGCGTCCTGCGGGTGCACCGCGCGGCGCGGCGCTCGTCGCCCATCCGCACCCTCTCTACGGAGGGACGCTCGACAACAAGGTCGTGCAGACTCTCGCGAGAACCTTCGTCGAGTTGGGCTACGTCGCGCTGCGCCCCAACTTCCGCGGCGTCGGCGCCTCCGAGGGCGTGCATGACGAAGGCAGGGGCGAAACCGAAGACCTGCTCCGCGTCACCGCGCACGCCAAGGAGGCTTTCGGCGATTCGCCTCTCGTGCTCGCGGGTTTTTCCTTCGGTGCCGCGGTCCAGACGCAGGTGGCGCAGCGCGTGAGCCCGCACCGCGTCGTGCTCGTGGCTGTCGCCGTGGGCCGCTTTCCCTCGGAATCCGTGCCCGGCGACTCGATCGTGATCCACGGCGAGCGGGACGAGACCGTGGCCCTTGCGAAGGTGTTCGACTGGGCGCGGCCGCAGGAATTGCCGGTCGTGGTCATCCCCGGCGCCGATCATTTCTTCCATTTGCGCCTGAACGTCATCAAGAACATCGTAAAAGGTTCATGGCGGTACTAGCCGCGCACAATCTGCGCAAGTTCTACGGCGGCGCGGAGGTGGTCGCCGGCGTGAGCTTCGGCATCCAGGCAGGCGAATGCTTCGGGCTGCTCGGCCCCAACGGCGCCGGCAAGACCACCACCTTGAGGCTGTGTCTAGGCCTCACCGATCCCGACGGCGGCTCGGTCGAGCTGATGCAGCGCCCTGTGCCCGGTGAAGCCCGACCCGCCCGCGCGCGCGTGGGGGTGGTGCCGCAGATGGACAACCTCGATCCCGATTTCACCGTCGGCGAAAACCTGCTCGTCTACGGCCGTTACTTCGGTCTCTCGGAGCGCGCCATCCGCGAACGCATCCCCGAGTTGCTCGAATTCGCGGGCTTGACCGCGCGCGCCAAATCGCGAATCCAGACGCTCTCCGGCGGAATGAAGCGGCGCCTGACGCTCGCGCGCGCGCTCATCAACGATCCCGACCTGATCTTCATGGACGAACCCACCACGGGGCTCGATCCGCAGGCGCGCCATCTCATCTGGGAGCGGCTGAAACAACTGCTTTCTCAGGGGAAAACCATCGTGCTCACCACGCATTTCATGGAGGAGGCCGAACGCTTGTGCGCGCGCCTGGCCATCATGGACCGCGGGCGCTTCATCACAGAAGGGAGCCCCCGCGAGCTGATCCTGCGCCATATCGAGCCGCACGTGATAGAAGTGCACGGCGACGGCGTCGCGCACTGGGCCGATGAGGAAGCCGTGAGGCTGGCATCGCGCCTGGAGAAAAGCGGCGACACCGTGTTCTGTTACGCAGCCGATCCGGCCCCGTTGCTCGCCAGTCTCGCGAACCGAGGGGAACTGCGCTACCTGCACCGGCCCGCCAACCTCGAAGACGTGTTCCTGAAACTCACCGGCAGGGAGCTGCGCGACTGATGCACATCTTTGCCCCGCCTTCGATGAGTCTGCGCTTCGTTCCCGTGTGGCGCAGGAATCTGCTCGTGTGGCGCAAGCTCGCGATTCCCTCCATCCTCGGCAATCTCGCCGACCCCTTGATCTACGTGCTCGGCCTCGGGTACGGCCTGGGTTCGATGCTGCCTGAGGTCGGCGGCGTGCCTTACATCGCGTTCCTCGCCGCGGGAATGGTGTGCTCGAGCACGATGAACAGCGCCACGTTCGAATCCATGTACTCGGCCTTCTCCCGCATGCATGTACAGCGCACCTGGGACGCCATCATGAACGCCCCGGTCGACCTCGATGACGTCGTGCTCGCCGAACTCGCCTGGGCGGCGAGCAAGAGCGTGCTCTCGGGCGTGGCGATTCTCGCCGTCGTGTGGCTGCTCGGCCTGTCGGGCTCGGTACTGTCTCTCTGGGTGATCGCGCTCCTGCCGCTCATCGGCCTCACTTTCGGCGCGCTCGCCCTCGCGGTCACGGCAATGGCGCGCAGCTACGACTTTTTCATGTACTACTTCACGCTGCTGATCACACCGATGAATCTTTTGTGCGGGGTGTTCTTTCCGGTGGAGCAGCTGCCTGCGGCTTTTCAGGCGATCGCCGCGTTTCTTCCGCTCACGCACGCGGTGGCGATCGCGCGTCCGCTTCTGCTCGGCCAGATTCCGTCGGACGCGGTCTTGCACGTGCTCGTGCTGCTTGCCTATGCCGCGGCCGGGTTCTATGCTGCAACGGTCCTTTTCCGCAGGCGGTTGCTCAAGTAGCGATGCTCTGGATCAAGGCGCTGCATATCATTTTCATGGTGACTTGGTTCGCCGGGCTGTTCTACCTGCCGCGCCTGTTCGTCTATCACGCGATGGCCGAGGATGCGGCGAGCCGGGAACGGTTCAAGATCATGGAGCGCAAGCTCTACTGGGGGATCATGGCGCCGGGCGCGGTGCTGACCCTCGTCTTCGGTATGTGGCTGTGGCTCGGCTACGGCTTCACGGGTGCCTGGCTCTACGCCAAGCTCGGGGTCGTCGTCCTGCTGGTCGCCTACCATCTGTACTGCGGCAAGCTGCTTGCGGATTTTGCGCACGACCGAAATACAAGATCGCACCTATGGTACCGCTGGTTCAACGAGGTGCCGGTAGGTTTTCTGGCGGCCGCGGTCGTTCTGGCCGTGGTGAAGCCGTTCTAGCCGCACATCGCTTCGGCCCGCCCGGATTTCCCCTTTTTCGACAATCTGCTAATCTTGGCATGCTCGTTGCATACGATTTCCCCGAAATGAACGCGAAAAACATCACATTGAGGCCCGGTCGGCCAACCGATGCCGCCAAGATCGCCGCGATGTCGCGCGACCTGATCGAGACGGGCCTCGGCTGGTCCTGGGGATCCGACCGCGTTGCACGCTCGATCGCAAACAAGGACACGTTCACTCTGCTCGCCTGCGACCGCGACCGCGTCGTCGCTTTTGCCATCATGTATTTCGGCGACGAGCACGCCCATCTGAATTTGCTCGCGGTGCGGGCTTCCCATCAGAGACTGGGCATCGGACGACGCATGGTCGAATGGCTGACCGAGTCCGCCTTCGCCGCCGGGATCGCCACGATTCACCTCGAGCTGCGCGCGGCCAACTACACCGCGCGCAGCTTCTACCGATCGCTCGGCTTCACCGAGTCAGCCTACATCCCGGGTTACTACCGCGGCCGCGAAATGGCGCTGCGCATGATGCGGGTGCTGCGCAGGCCGGGCGTACCGCTGCCCGCCTGGGCCGCGCCGAAGTTGCCGAAGAGCTGACGCCTTCGCGGCAGGATACGCGGCGCGACAGGATCGCCCGACATGCGCGGCGCGGTGCTTGCTCTCACTGCCGGTCTCATGGCGAATGCCGCTGCGGCAGTCCCCGGACTCGAGCCCGGCGTATCGCGCGAGCTCGCGCAATGGCGTGCAAAATACTACCGCGACGTTCGATATGCGCTGGCGATCAGCGTCACCGCCGGCGCGACGAAGCTCGCCGGGACGGCGACGGTCGAGGTCACGCTAGGGCGTAGCGTACCCGATCTGGTGCTCGACTGGCGACCCTCGCCGGGCGCCTCGGGCGTAGGGCAGCTGCGCGTCAACGGCAAGCCTGCGAAGGCGAAGCTCGAGCGGGAACACCTGATCGTTCCTGCGCGGCTGCTCCGGGCGGGAAGGAACCGTGTAACGCTCTCCTTCGAATCGCCGATCGCCTTGTCCGGCAGCGCCGTGACGCGCTACGTGGACCGCGAGGACGGCTCCGAGTACGTCTATACGCTTTTCGTTCCTTCAGACGCGAGCAGCGCTTTCCCTTGCTTCGACCAGCCCGATCTGAAAGCGCGTTTCAGCCTCCAGCTGGTCCTGCCGCGCGCATGGACAGCCGTCGGAAATGCTCCGATTGCGGCAACGCAGGATTTGCCGAACAGCCTGCGCCGGTTCCGATTCGCCGCGACCCGGCCGATCAGCACATATCTCTTCGCCTTTGCCGCCGGGCCGTTCGCGGAGGTTCAGGTTCCCGCCTCGCCTCAATCCTCTCCCGCAGGGCGCAAGACGACCCGAGCACAGCGCGCCGCAAAAGGGCGTCCGGGTTCTATCACCAAGGAAAAGGCAGTCGAAACCAGGCTGTTCGTTCGCAAGTCGCAGCTCTCGCGCGCCCGTACGGAGGCCCCCGAGGTGCTGCGGCTCAATCGCGAGTCGGTGCGCTGGTTCGAGCGCTACTTCAATTCGCGCTTTCCGTTTCCCAAGTACGACCTGGTGCTCGTCCCGGAGTTCGCTTACGGAGGCATGGAGCACGCCGGGGCGACCTTCTTACGCGAGGACGCGGTGCTGTTTCCGTCCACGCCGAACGAAACGGACATCCTCTCGCGCGCGCAGCTCCTGTTCCATGAGACCTCGCACCAGTGGTTCGGCGATTCTGTGACGATGCGCTGGTTCGACGATCTGTGGCTGAAGGAAGGGTTCGCCAATTTCATGGCGGCCAAAGCGGCCGAAGCGCTGCTCCCTGCGCATTCGGTCTGGAACGCCTTCCACGCGCTTAAGACCGCCGCCTACCGGACCGACGTCACGCAGGGGACGACGCCGATCTACCGGCCGCTCTCGAATCTTTCCGGGGCGAAATCCGCTTACGGCAACATCGTCTACGGGAAAGCGCCAGCGGTGTTGCGCCAGGCCGAGTTCTACGTCGGCGCGCCGGTCTTCCGCCGGGCGGTGCGTCAGTTCCTGAAAGGACACGCCTACGCGGCCGCCGATTGGAGCGACCTCGTCGCCGCGCTCGAGCGTGCCTCCGGCCGCAAGCTGAAGCGCTGGGCTGAAGCCTGGGTCAAGCGGCGCGGCATGCCGGAGGTGCGCCTCGCCTGGGACACCGATCGCGAAGGCCGGCCGAGGAACACGGTCCTGGAGCAGCACAACGTGCTCAATGAGGGCGGAACTTGGCCGATGAAGCTGAGGGTGTTTGCCTTGTCCGAGAGCGGTCTTCCCCGCTCGGCCGATGCCTTGTTGCGGGGCGAGAGCACGAGCGTTCGCGCAATCGACGGCATGCCGGAGATCGATTTCGCGTTCGCGAATTTCGGGGATTATGGCTACGGGCGCTTCCTGCTCGACCCGTCGAGCCGCGAGGCGGTGCTCGCGCGCCCGGAAATCGTGCAGGGCGATCTGCTGCGCGCGCTCGTCTTCGGTTCGCTCTGGGAATCGGTGCGGGACGCCGAGCTAGCGCCCATCGCCTATCTCGACCTCGTCGTTCGCGTCGCCCCGGTCGAGCGGGACCCGGTGACGCTTGCCGGCCTGCTGCAACGGGCGCAGGTCGCCTTTCTCCACTATGCGTCGGAATCGCAGCGCGACGCTCTGGCGGAACGCTTCGAGCAACTACTCGTGGAGGGGATGCTGCACGCGGACACGCCGGGACGTCGCATCACTTTCCTCAGGACGTTCACGGCGAGCGCCTGGTCGGAGAACGGCCGCTCCCGGCTCAAATCGCTCCTCGCGAACACGCTGGAGATCCCCGGGGTGAAGCTCAGCTCGCGCGACCGCTTCCGCGCAATCGCGCGGCTGCTCGCGCTCGACGACCCGGAGGCGAAGGAGCTGCTCTCCGCGCAGATCTCCGCGGATTCCGGAGACGACGGCCGCCGCTACGCCTTCGCCGCCGCCGCTGCCGAGCGCAGCGCCGAGGCGAAGCGCGCCTACTTCGAGCGTTTCTTCAACGAGCAGGGCCTGCCCGAAAGCTGGATCGATGCGGCGCTCGGGCCCTTCAACGTGGTCGAGCACGCCGAGCTGACCCAGCCCTACCTTGATCTCGCGCTCGCCGCCTTGCCCGAATTCAAGCGCACGCGCAAGATCTTCTTCGTCAGCAACTGGCTGGCCGCCTTCGTCGGCGGACAGCTGGATGCCGCTGCCCTCGAACAAGTGGAGAGCTTCGCAAGCCAGCCTGAGCTCGAACCCGACCTGAAGCTCCAGCTCCTCGAAGCGATGGACGGCCTCGCGCGCACCGTCAAGATCCGAGCGAGGTTTGCCAGGCTCTTGCCGTGACCAAGTCGGCAATCTCGCGGAGGCGCCTCCTGCGCGGGG
>DATHHZ010000008.1:0-4142 GCA_035316965.1 Burkholderiales bacterium
CTGTCAGGAAACTGCAAGCTTTCCCGAAACCCCGGTGACTACTTCCCCATTCTCGGCGCCCTCTGCAGCAACTCCGCGAGATGTTCTTTCCATAACCTCGCATTGCCGGTGGTGCCGTGGCCGCGCGTGTCGCCGCCCGCCGGGATGAGGACATAGCGCCCGTTCTTCACGCGCTTGATCTCTCGCTCGAGGATACCGAGCTCGGGCGGGTTGCGTTCGTCGTCGGCGGCGTTGATCGCGAGGAGCGCCGCGCGGATGCGCTCCAAACCCGGCGACGGGTTGTAGTCGTCTGAGGATTCCCATTGATACAGGACGTCGTTGGCGTCGCCGCGGAAGGGTTGCGCGAGGCGCTGAGCGACGAGCGCATCGGCCTTCTCGCGCGTAGGCGCCTGCTTGTAGTACGCCTGCGATCCGCCCGAGGTGGCGATGCCGAACTGCACCAGGATCCTCTGGATGCCGCGCGGCTGCGCGCTGTAGTTGCCCCCGTTCCACTCCGGGTCGTTGCGGATGGCGTCGGCGAGCATCCGGCGCAGCATCCAGTTGCGGCCCGACATCTCGGTCGGCTGGCAGGCCATGGGCACGAGCGCGTCCATGAAGTCCGGGTATTTCACACCCCAGATCCAGGTCTGCATTCCGCCCATCGAGTTGCCGAGCACGAGGCGCAGGTGCTTGATTCCCAGCCCCTCGGTGACGAGGCGGTACTGCCCGAGCACCATGTCGTCGTAGTTGTACTTGGGAAAACGCGCTCGCAGGCCGTCGGAAGGACGGGTCGATTTTCCGGTGCCGAGGGCGTCGGGCAGGATGACGAAGTAGCGGCTCGCGTCGAGCGGCTGCCCCGGCCCGAAGAGCTCGCCCGCGAAGTCCTTCGTGAGCAGCGTGGCGCCGGATCCGGCCGTTCCGTGAAGGACGAGCACCGGCTCGCCCGAAGGCGCGCCGACGGTGGTGTAGTGCAGGTGCACCTCGGGCAGCGTTTCGCCCGAGTGAAAGCGGAAGTCGCGCGCCACCCAGTCGGCTTCCTTCGGGGCGGGATAGTCCGCGGCCTGGCTCGACAACGTGACCAGAGCGAATGCCGCAACCGACAATACCCTGATGAACGTTGCGATGAGCTCCTTCATATCGATCCCTCCAACTGTGCCTGGTCGATGACGTTTGCAATATGGGTGCACATGATGCCCCGAAATCGAAAGGAAGGCCGCGTGGACAAACGCGGTAGTTTCCCTAGCTCGGTGTCGCTCCAGTCGTGCCGTGTCCCAAGCCGGATGCCCAGGTGCCGCAGGCCTCTGCGATCTCTCGCAGCACGTCGCCGTCCGACCTTCCCGAGTTCTTGAGCACGTGGAAGCTGTGATCGGCGCCTTCCAGCCAGTGCATCGTCCACCGCTCGGTCAGACGATCGACGACGGCCTCCATCAAATCGCGCCGGCAAAGCGCGTCGCGGGTGCCGTTCAGGCACACGACCGGCATCTCGATTTTCGCGAGGTGCGCGTCGCGCAGTTCTTCGGGCTTGCCCGCCGGATGAAGCGGGTAGGCGAGGAGCAGGAGGCCGTCGCAGGAAAATCCGTCCGCCGCGAGCATCGAAGCCGCCCGTCCGCCCATCGAGCGCCCGCCGAGGATCAGGGTCTGCGGCGCGATTTCGCGGCGGGCGTGAGAAGCCACGGCGGCGATGCATTCCTTCAAGCGAGGCATGGTGTCCGGATGGGTGGACCCTTTCTCGCGGTAAAGGAAGTTGAAGCGGACGACGTCGAGCCCGCACCTGCGCAGGTGCTCGGCCACCGCGAGCATGCCGCGATCGGCCATGTGGCCGCCGGCGCCGTGCGCGCAGACGAAGAGCGCGCCGCTGCCCGGCGCGAGCGCAGGCTCGAAGATCGCGGAGGTTTCCTCTTCGCCGACTCTGACCCGCCACGAAGTTGGGGCACTCACGGCGGGTGGGACAGGCGATCGTGCGTTATTTCATCCGATCCTTGATCTTGCCGAGGGCCGCGCGGGCGCATTCTTCGTCGAACTGGCCTCCGGGCGCGCCGCTCACCCCGATCGCGCCGATCGTCTGGCCGCCGGCCTGGATGGCGACGGCGCCCTGCGCATAGGTGACGTTGGGCAGCTGGGTCGTCGGCACGTTGCTCGGCGGGTTCTTCGCCATCCTGTCCGCGATGGCCTTGGTGCTGTCCTCCTTGCGAACAAGGCCCACCGAGGCCACCGTGTACGCCTTGTAGTAGGCGTTGTCCATCGAGTGGATCGGCGCACCGTCGCCGCGCAGCACGGCCTGGCGGACGCCGTCGAGATCGACGACGACCGCAACCACCTGGTAACCCTTCTGCGCGCAAGCCGCGACCGATTCGCCCACCAGCTGGTTCGCCAGCGCCGCCGACAATTTTTGCGTGGTGACCAGCCCTTGGGCCTCGACTCCGGTCGCGGCTGCGCCGGCGACCAGCACGAGCACTTGCAGTCCTGCCGAAATCCGTGACATTGTTTTCTTCCCTATCGATGGGTTTGGGGGGTTCCACGATACGTCAAAACCTACTCCTGCGGAAGCGGCGTCAGAGCTCGTATCTATCGTGGAAGCGCACCCAGGACTGCGTGAATTCCAGAGCGTCCTCGTCCCGCCCCTTGGGAACCAGGTCGAGGTAATGGTAGGCGGTGTTCAGTATGTCGATTCCCCGGGCGTAACTCGAATAGGTGTGGAAGACGGCGCTGCCTTCTTCCTTGTAGAACACGCTTACGCCCTCGCGGTCGGTCACGCCGACGTCGGATTTCGAATAGTTGAAGAACGCCGCCCCGCTTTCGACTTCCTGCGGGGTGAACGAGGCCTGGTAGTCGTAGTTGAAATCGTTCCGGCCCGAGGAGACCCACTTGAAGCTCCAGCCCATGCGCTTCTTGAACGCGTCGAGCTTGGCGAGCGGAGCCCGGGAGATCGCGATGAAACTCACGTCGCGGTGGTTGAGGTGAATGCCGAGACCGTTGAAATTGTCTGCCCAGAAGGAGCAGTGCTTGCAACCCTCGTTCCAGTCGGGGGCGAACATGAAGTGATAGACGACGAGCTGGCTCCTGCCGTCGAAGAGCTCGGCCAGCGTCTCCCCGCCCTTCGGCCCGTCGAAGACGTATTGCTTCTCCACCTTCTCCCAAGGCAGGGCGCGCCGCTGCCGGGCGAGCTCGTCGCGAAGCCCCGTGAACTTCTTCTCCTTCGCGAGGAATTTCCTGCGCGCCTCGATCCAGGCCTTGTGCGATACGACCCGATGCTTCCCGACTCCCTTTTTCGTGCGTGATTGGGTCACGTCAGCCTCCAATGGTTGTGGTTGCTTTCTTCCAGGGCCGCCTGCTAGATTGACACTCTATTCTTGCCGGAAAGATTGGCGCGGGCAACATGAAAAAACTCTATAGACTCGTCGAGGACAGGAAGATCGCCGGCGTCTGCGGCGGCCTCGGCGACTATTTCGATCTCGACCCGGTCTTCTTCCGCCTGTTCTTTCTGGTGTCGCTCCTTTTTGGCGGGGTCGGGGCGCTCGCTTATCTGATCCTGTGGATCATGGTCCCCGAAAAGACGGGCGCCCAGGGCGAGCCCCGCCCCGTGAAGCGGCTGTACCTGTCGAGTTCCGATCGCAAGATCGGGGGCGTGTGCGGCGGCCTCGGAGAACGGTTCGAGATCGATCCCGTCCTTCTCCGGGTCGCGTTCATCCTGCTCGCCCTGGCGTGCGGTCTTGGGATCCTCGTCTACATCGCGCTGTGGCTCCTGATTCCACGTGCCTCGACCGTGCCCGTGGTCAACACCTAGCTCGGGTTGCCGGCAAAAGCGAGCGTGATAAACTAAAAGCCCACAATTTCGAAAGGAGGTGATCCCGTGAGAGACCAACAAGGCAGGACCGGACTACCGACCTCGAACAGCGGATCAACCCGCAGACTTGGGGTTTCCGCCAGCCGTTAGGCCGGCGTGCCTTACAGCAGGACGACGCCCCGGGGAGAAATCTTCGGGGCGTTTTCGTCTTCCACGGAGAGCCCTATGAGAATCGCAACGCTGATGGTCGTTCTGCTTGCCGGCTGCGCTACTTCGGGCGGCGAGTTCACCGAAGCGAGGGACAGCTGGGACGGCGCCACGTACGACGAGGTCGTGCTGCGCTGGGGGACGCCCGTCCGCAGCACCAAGCTCACCGACG
>DATHHZ010000009.1:0-2019 GCA_035316965.1 Burkholderiales bacterium
CGCGCTCGTAATGGATTCGCGCGCCGTTGATCCGCATTGCCTACTCGTTGAGGAAAACGCGCAGGAGCCGATTGAACTCTTCGGGCCGTTCTAGGCTCGGCAGGTGCGCCGCACCTTTGATGACGACAGTCTGAGCATCGGGGATTCGCGACGTGATGACTTGGGCATTGGCCGCGGCGTGGGGTAAGTCTTCGTCGCCGACGATCACGAGCGTCCGCGCAGTGATCTCTTCCAATCGCCCGATCGCGGGTGGGTTCAGGCTCTGGTGCGCAGCCGAAGCCCAAGCGCTGTTCAGAGACCGCCCATTCATGTCGAGAACCAGGGCGCGCACCGCGGCTGGAGCGCTGCCTTCGGGCCGTCGAGGCCCGTCCACCCACAGCCGGACCTCAGCTCGGTTGACAGCCTCCATGTCGCCTGCCTTGTCGGCGGCTTCCACGTCGGCGAACAAGGCGCTGTCCGCCTGGCCCAGGTTCGATCCGCTGACGCCACTTCCGACGAGCACCAGACGCGCAACCCTGGCGGGATATTCGAGCGCGAGATCGATCGCCACTGTGCCACCCATTGAACAGCCGACGACGTGCGCCCGATCCAACCCAAGGTGATCGAGCAAACCGACGAGGTCCGCGCGCATCGAGTAGGGCACCTGCGGCAACTCGGAATCGCCGAAGCCTCGAAGATCGGGCCTGATCACGTCGAATTCGCTCTCGAAAGCGTTCGCTTGCGGTTCCCACATGCGCGAATCGGCAATTCCCGCATGGATCAACAGAAGCGGGAATCCTGCGCCAGATCGCTTGTAGTGGATGCGTGCCTCGTTGATGATCGCTTCCATCAGACCAGGGCCGTCAGCAGGGCCTTGAACTTGAGCTCGGTTTCTTCCAGCTCGCGAGCCGGATCGGAGTCGGGCATGACGCCCACACCGGCGTACAGTCGTGCGCCGTCCTCCCAGAGCAGCCCGCAGCGCAGCGCCACCGCGAACTCTCCATCGCCACGGCTGTCGATCCAGCCCACAGCTCCCGCGTACCAGCCGCGCTCCATTGCTTCTAGCTCATCGATCAGGGCTTCGGCAGCCTCCCGCGGCCACCCGCCGACGGCGGGGGTCGGGTGCAGCGCGGCGGCGAGCTGCAGTGCGTCGGCCGGCGGATCGACCAGCTCCGCGCTCACGAAGGTGGCCAGGTGCTGGATGTTCGTGAAGCGAACGACCTCGGGTGGCCGCGCCGAAACCGATTGCGAGAAGGGACGCAACGCGTCGACGACGAATTCAGAGACGATGCGATGCTCGACGGCGTCCTTGGCGCTGTCTTCCAGCTCGCGCGCCAACCGCTCATCCTCGGCTTCCGTCGCGCCGCGTGCGACGGACCCGGCCATCGGCTGAGAGAACGCCCGCAGGCCCGAGCGGCGGACGAGCAGCTCGGGGGAAGCCCCCGCGAACGCGGTTCCGTCGGCGCCCGTGATCAGGTAGGTGAAGCACGACGGGTACGCGGCTCGCAACGAGCGCGCGACCATCGCGGCCGACACGACGCCATCACCGCGCGCGAGCACCTCGCGAGCGAGCACGACCTTCGCCGCATCGCCTGCCCGAAGTCGAGCCGACGCGCTTCCGACCGCTGCCGTCCAGGCGACAGGGTTGCGGACGGGCGTCACCTCAAGCTTGCGCGCGGCCGGAGCCCGGACGCCTGTCGCGTTCAGCTCGAGCAGCCCTTGCGCATCCGCCGTCATGGCTGTCGCGTACGTGCGGCCTCGGACACGCGTGACCGCAAGCGCGGGTACGCGAAGAAGGAGCGCGGGAAAGCCTGACCACGGCCCGCCGGGCTCGCGGTCCGGCCGGTACGCAAATCCACCGACCGCGATCGGGCTGCCGAGCGACTCGCACACCCTTCGCCACAGTCGCGAAGCCGCCTGGAGCCGGTCGGCGCCGGCCTCAAAGTCGACGACCTTGCCACCCGAATCCTCCAGCGCCACACCGCCCTTGCTCGCCACGAGATCGAACGCCTTCCCGAGCGCGGCGATGCTGACCGCGTC
>DATHHZ010000010.1:0-6014 GCA_035316965.1 Burkholderiales bacterium
CGTGCCCGAGCGAGATCAGGCCGGCGTAGCCAACCGTGAGGTTGAGGCCCATGGCGGCCATCACGTATACGCACCAGAGCGTCAGCAGGTAGGTCCCGTAGTTCTTCAGCGCCATGGGCGCAAGTGCGAGCGCTATGAGAATCGCGGCGAGGCCGATCTTCCGCGTTCCGCTCATACTTTGCGTTCCTCGGCTTTGCCGAGCAGGCCCTCGGGGCGGAACAGGATGACAACGAGGAACAGCATCAGCGCCACGCCTTCCTTGTAGGTGGGCGACACGTACGCCCCCATCAGGTTCTCGAGAATGCCGACCAGCACTCCGCCGAGCAGCGCGCCGCGCGTCTGATTGAATCCGCCGATGATCGCGGCGTAAAACGCTTTCAGGCCGATGGTGTCGCCCATGTCGAACTTGGCGAGATAGGTCGGCGTCACGAGCATCGCGGCGACCGCCCCCAGCAGCGCGTTCAACAGGAACACGTAGAGGATCATCCGCTTCACGTTGATCCCGAGCACCGCCGCGGCCTCGGTGTTCTGCGCCACGGCCTGCATCGCCCGGCCGGTCATGGTGCGATTGAGGAATGACTGCAGGCCGAACACGATCAGGCCTGCCAGGAGCAGCGTTCCGATGTCGAACGAGGAAACCCGGAGCGTGCCGACCGACAGCAGGGTATCGGGAAAGAGGTAGGGAAACGGATGCGCTTCGGCGCTGTAGGCAGCCTTCACCATGTTCTTCAGGCCGATGGCCAGGCCCAGGGTGGCGATCACCAGCGGGATGACGCCGTGCCGGATCAATGGATCGACCACCAGGAGCTTGAAGCCGACGCCGAGCACCAGCATCGAAGCCAAGCAGGCGAACACGAAGGCAAGCCACAAGGGCGCACCGCCGGCGAGCAACAGGAGCATCGCAAAGGCCGGTAGCATCACGAACTCGCCCTGGGCGAAGTTGATGGTTCCGGAGGCCTGCCAGAGCAGCGTGAATCCGAGCGCGGCAAGGGCATAGATTGCGCCCGTTGCCGTGCCGGAAACGACGAGCTGCAGAAAGTCGCCCAACCTCCCTCCCTCTCAGCACAAATGCTACCCTGAAGCCGAATCTTGCGTCCCAGGAGAAATCCATGACGGTTCATGAGCCCGTCACCGAGCCGAGCAACCCGCTCGGGCTCGACGGAATCGAGTTCATCGAGTACGCAACTTCTCAGCCGCAGGAGTTCGGCACCCTGCTCCAGCAAATGGGGTTCTGCGCCGTCGCGCGGCACCGTTCGCGCGAAGTGCTGCTGTACCGCCAGGGTTCGATGAACCTGATCGTCAATGCGCATCCGGATGCGCTGCCGGGACTGTCCTCGCCCGGGAGCACGCCCGCACTTGCGGCGATCGCGCTGCGGGTGCGCGATGCCGCCTACGCGCATCGGCATGCGCTCGACCTCGGCGCCTGGGATATGCCCACGCGGGCTTCCGCCATGGAGCTCAACATCCCGGGAATCCACGGCGTGGGCGACAGCCTCATTTACTTCGTCGACCGGCACGGGGATTTCTCGATTTACGACGTCGATTTCGTGCCGCTGGCGGGTACCGATCCGCGGCCGCCCGCGATCGCCGGCCTGCACTACTTCGGCGTGGTGCAGGCCATCCTCGTCGACCGCACCGCCGATTGGCTGGACTTCTATCGAAGCCTGTTCGGCTTTTCGGTGCTGCCGCAGGGCAAGTATTTCGGCATTCTGCCGAGAGGCACACTGCTCGAAAGCCCCTGCCGCAAGTTCTATCTGCAGCTGATCGAGCCGCCGCCCGGGTCGGAAGAGATCCACTGGGACGAAGGCTTGGTGCGTCTCGGCCTTGGCGCACGCGACATACCGGCGGCTACGCGGGCTCTGCAGGAACGCGGAATCGCGTTCGCGGACCACGGGATCGTGCAACCCAGCCAAAAGGGCGCGCTGACGCAGGTCTATCTAGGCGGGGTCAATTTCGAACTGGTCGTGAGCCACCTGAAGCCATGAACCTCGACAACTTCGGCATGGACACGATCACGCTAGCCGGCCCGCTGGAAGCGAAGCTGCGCGCGATCCAGGGCGCGGGCTTCACCCAGGTCATGCTCTCCGCGCCCGACCTCGTCGGACATCCCGGAGGCGAGGACGCTGCGGTCGCGGCGGTGCGCGCAAGCGGCTTGCGCGTCACCGGATTCCAGGTGCTGCGCGATTTCGAGGGCCTGTCGGGGCACCTGCACGCCTACAAGGTCGACGTGGCGAAGGCGATGCTGCGCATGTGCCGCGCGCTCGGCTCGGAGGTGCTGCTTGCCTGCTCGTCGACTTCGGCGCACGCGGCGGGCGACCCGGAATCGCTGACAAAAGACCTGCAAAAACTCGCGATGCTGGCCGTGCCCTTGAATATCCGCATCGCTTACGAAGCCCTGTCGTGGGGCCGGCACGTGAACGAATTTCCGCAAGCCGCCGAGCTCGTGCAAAGCGCCGACCGCGCCAACCTGGGCCTCGCGCTGGATTCGTTTCACATCTTCGCCAACGAAACGCGCCTCGACGCGCTGCAGGAGATCGACCCTGCCAAGGTGTTCCTGGTGCAGCTGTCCGACTTCATGTGGGAGGAAATCCGCTCCCCCGACGACCGTATCGAAACCGCGCGGCACTACCGGGTTTTTCCCGGCGAAGGCGTGCACAGCGCGCAGGTTGCGGAGATGGTCCGCACCCTGGACGAAATGGGCTATCGAGGGGACTACAGCTTCGAGGTCTTCAACGACGACTACCGCCAGCTGCCGCTGCCCATGGTGGCCGAGCGGGCGCGCCGATCGGTGAAGTGGATCTCCGGTCTGGTGTCGAGGCGCAGCCTTCCCGCACGGCGCTCCGGGGGCGCCGCCGCGGTTCCATGAGGTTTGGTAGGGCGTGTAGGGATCGAACCTACGACCAACGGATTAAGAGTCCGCTGCTCTACCAGCTGAGCTAACGCCCCTTCACTCTTGGAATTCGTGCTGAATGCCGCTTGAACGCGCGAATTTTAGCATCTAGGTGACCGCAGTGGGAGCCAGGGCATCGATGTCGGTTACGACGTCCACGATGGCGGGGCGATCGGCTTTGAGCGCGCGCAGGAGCGCCGGCGCGAGCTCGCCCGGTTTCTCCACGCGGATGCCGAGCGCGCCGATCTCCTCGGCGATGCGCGCGAAGTTGACCGGCCTGTAGGTCCAGAGCTCGCGCGCCTGCTCCGTTTGCTGCCCGCCGTAGACGCGGTCGAAGCCGCGCTTGGACTGGTTGCCGCTCGCGTTGTTGTTCACGACGGTGACCGAGTTGATCTTCCACCGGACCGCCGTTTCGATTTCGCCGATGTGGTACCAGAGGCCGGCGTCGCCGGTGAACACGACGACGGGCCGCTCCGGAGCCCCGCATTTCGCTCCGAGTCCCGCCGGGAACGCCCAGCCGAGATGCCCGGCGCTCCTCATGTAGCTCTGCGTGGGCGCGCGCAGATCGTACATCCCTCCCATCCACATGCCCGCGTGCCCGGTGTCGACGACGACGATCGCGTCTTCCGGCAGGTTCTTCGTCAGCTCGCCGCACATGCGCTCCGGCCGGATGGGAACGGCCTCCGATTCGAGCATCGGGCGGTACTTCGAATACCACTCGGCGCAGATCGCGCGCGACTTCTCGAGCCAGGGCTTTCGCTTAGCCGCGGTCTTGCCGTCGGCACTCTCGAGCATGCGCGCGAGGGTTACCTTGATGTCTCCGAGCACGGATGCCTTGAGGGGGTAATTGCGCCCGAGCGCCTCCGGGTCGACGTCGATCTGGATGGCGGGGATCCCGATCTTCGGAACCGCCCAGAAATGCGTCGTCATTCCCCCGGTCTCAGTGCCGATGAAGCATACGAGGTCCGCCTGCCCGACGACGCGGTTCGCGCTCTCGCGCGAATACGTTCCCACGACGCCGACCGAAAGCGGATGGACTCCGGGAATGGAATCCTTGCCGTTGAGCGAGGTCGCGACGGGGATCGAAAGTTTTTCTGCCAAGGCGACGAGGTCCCTCGCCGCGCCCGATACGCGCACCCCGCCCCCCGCGACGATGACAGGCCTTTCGGCCTCCTGAAGAATCGTGAGCGCGGCCAGCACGCTTTTCTCGTCCGGCTCGGGGCGAAACGGCGGCACGCGCGCGAATTGCTGCTCGACGAGCGGCTCCATGTCGGCTTCTTCGGCGTCCACCTGCCCTTCGTTGCCGCGAAACTGAAGATGCACCGGCCCGGGCGTCCCCGAGACTGCGACGCGAAACGCCTGGCGCACCATGTCGGGAAAGCGCTCGACCGCGTCGACCGTAGCGTTGAACTTGGTCACGGGCTCGAAGGCCGGCACGTCGTCCACTTCCTGGTAGACCCTGCGGAACTTGGTCTTGGGATCGCGCCCGCCGGTGAAGGCGATCACCGGCGAGTGCGCGAGGTGCGCGTCGCGCAGGCCCGCCGCGAGATTGAGCGCGCCGATCACCTGCGCCATGCAGATGCCCGGTCTGCCCGAGGCGCGCGCGTAGCCGTCGGCCATGTAAGCGGCGGATTTTTCGCCGTGGGTGTGGATGCGCTTGATTTTCGTTCGGAACTCCATCTCGGCGAAGGTCCTGCGCAGCACTGCCGGGACCATGAAGACGTGCGTGACGCCGTAGCCTTGCAACATGTCCGCGAGGCATTGAGCGCCGGTGATTTTTGCCATGGCTACTTGATCGCCAGGGGATTTGTAGGCGAACCGACGGCACCGGTAATCGGAATCGCCGGTCCGACGAACAGAAACTCGTACACCTTGTCGGCGGCGCAATCTTCGGCGAGTTCCTTCACATAGAAGATCTCGCCCATGGTCATGCCCATCATCGGGATCGTGATCCAGTGCCAGGGTTGGTTGATGCCGGCCTCGGTTTCGTTCGGCCGCACCTCGCAGCCCCAGGTGTCGCTTGCGAGCGCCGCAAGCTCGGTGCGCTGGATCCACTCGAGCGTCTCGAACGCGAATCCCGGCGCATCTCCGCCGGGATAGCCGTCCCAGCTGCCGGCCTCGAGTTTCGCTTCCATCTGTCCGGTGCGCACGATCACGAAGTCGCCGCGCTTCGTCTGCAAGCCCTGCATCTCCGCCGTCTTGTCGAGGTCCGCGCACGTGATCGCGTAGCCGTCGTCCAGGTATTTCTTTCCCAAAGCGCGCGGCACGTCGAGGAACACTCCGCGGCCGACCATTCTCGCCTTGGTCTTCTCGATCCCGCATTTCTGCGCGCCGTTGGACGTGACCTCGCGGCAGTCGTAGCCGTTCCACATGGAGTTCTCGTAGAAGACATGGCCCAGACCGTCCCATTGCGTGCCGCACTGCAGGGGCATGACGACCATGTCGTCCGCGGCGCGGATGCCCCGGTGGTCGAGTACCCCGGAATACGCGTCGGTTCCCGTGCGCAGCATGGTATGCACGGGATTGATGCGGCCCATCGCCGGGTACTTGCTCTTCGCGCCTTGAGGACCGTTGTTGTCGAAATTGAGCGCGAGAGAGATCACCTTCCCCTTCTTCACCAGCCGCGCCGCAGCGACGATGTCTTCGGGCCGCGTGTAGTTGAGCGTGCCGATTTCGTCGGCAGGCCCCCACTTGCCCCAGTTCTTGTATTTTTCTGCGGCCTCGCGAAGGTCCTGTCGGGTGAGTTTGCGGCCTGGCATAGAGCTTCCTTTGGGATTGTCGAAGTAGACGGGAAAAACAGCGAGGCGCTACTTTATTGCACCGCGAGTTGACGGTCGAGCGACGGTGATAAGATTGCCGCGCCACCGAAGGAGATCTGCATGGGAATCGCCATCCGCGCTCTGGCGTTCTGCGCTGCGTGGGCGCTCGCCGGGCTCTGCAACGCGCAGGCCACTTCGCCGGGCTCAGGACAGGCCTGGCCCGGTAAACCGATTCGCTTCATCGCTCCGTTCGCGCCGGGAGGGCCCGTCGATATCATTGGAAGGCTGCTCGGGCAGAAACTGGCCGAGCCCCTCGGCCAGCAGATCATCATCGACAACCGGGCCGGAGCGGGTGGCAACATCGG
>DATHHZ010000011.1:0-2707 GCA_035316965.1 Burkholderiales bacterium
GACCCCCTGTCCTCGTTCAAGATCTACAAGGACTCGACCTACGCGATGATGGTCGAGGCCGCGAAGCGCGGTCACGATCTGTATTTCATGCTGCAGGAAGGCCTCATGTGGAAGGGAGGTCGGGTTATCGGCGAAACTTCCCGCCTCACCCTCACCGGCGACAAGGACCCTTGGTATCGGATCGCGCCGCCAAAGGAGACGCCGCTCGCTGAATTCGACGTGGTGCTCATGCGCAAGGACCCGCCGTTCGACGCCGAATACGTCGCGAGCACCTGGCTTCTGGAGCTCGCGCAAAAGGATGGCGCGAAGGTGTTCAACGAACCGCGCGCGATCCGCGACCACAGCGAGAAGCTGGCGATCGCGAAATACCCGCAGTTCTCCCCGCCGACGCTGGTGACACGGCTCGCCGGGCAACTCCAGGAATTCATCGACACTCACCGCGACGTGGTGCTCAAGCCCCTGGACGGAATGGGCGGGGAATCGGTGTTTCGCGTCGCCCCTGGCGATCCCAACCGCAACGTGATCGTCGAAACGCTGGTTCGCGACGGCGCAAAATCGGTCATGGCACAGCGCTACATCCCGGAAATCCGCGAGGGCGACAAGCGCATCCTGTTGATCGCTGGGAAAGCCGTACCGCATTGCCTTGCGCGCATCCCCAAGCCTGGCGAGACGCGCGGCAACCTCGCCGCCGGGGGCACCGGCGTCGCAAAGCCTCTCTCGCGGCGAGACTTGGAAATCGCGAACGCGCTCGGGCCGGAGCTCGCGCGCCAGGGGCTGCTCCTCGTCGGCCTGGACGTGATCGGGGACTGGCTCACGGAGATCAACGTCACCAGCCCTACCTGCTTCCGGGAAATCACCGACCAGACCGGCTTCGATGTCGCCGGGATATTTCTCGACGCTGTCGAAGCCGCCGTAAGGTAGAAGAGACCTTTCCCAGTTGATCGTTCCGGCAGCGGTCGTTAGACTGGGCCGGAACGCAGTCACTTCGGACACGGGAATCATGGTCGGAGTTCTCATCGTCGCGCACGGCGCCCTGGGCGAGGCGCTCATCCACGGCACGAGCCATGTGCTCGGCAAGCGGCCGCTGCAGGTGCAGCAACTGGGCGTGACGGTCCATGACGATCCCGACGCGATCCTGCCCCAGGCCCAGGAGCTCGTGCGCCAGCTCGACAGCGGCGACGGTGTGCTGGTGCTCACCGATATTCTGGGCGCTACGCCTTCGAACATCGCTACGCGCCTGCTCAAGCCCGGCAAGGTCGAAGGCCTGTCGGGGGCGAGCCTCCCCATGCTGATCCGCGCGCTTACCTACCGCGATGAACCGCTCGCCGCCGTGGTCGAGAAGGCGAGGAGCGGCGGGCGGGACGGCGTGGTCCACCTGAATTCAGACGCGTGCAATGCCGCGAATCGAAGCTGAAATCGTCAACAAGCTGGGGCTGCACGCGCGCGCCGCGGCGAAGCTCACGCAGCTCGCGGCGAAATTCGCCGCGGAAGTGTGGCTGTCGCGCAACGGCCGGCGCGTGAACGCGAAAAGCATCATGGGCGTCATGATGCTCGCCGCGGGCAAGGGCAGCCGTGTCGTCATCGAAGCCGACGGCGAGGACGCGGAAAGCGCGCTCGCCGCGGTGGTCCGGCTCATCACAGAGCGCTTCGGGGAAGAGGAGTAGGCTTTCAGTGAAAATGGGCGAGAATCCTCAGGCGAGCAGCGCGAGCTTCACCCTGCACGGCGCAGGCGTCTCCGGGGGAATTGCGATCGGCCACGCGCACCTCGTCTCGACTGCGCGCCTGGAAGTGGCGCACTACGAGATCGCACCGCATGGGATCGAGGCGGAGATCGCGCGCTTCGACAATGCGATCGCGCAGGTCCGGGGCGAGCTTGCCGCGCTGCAGACGAGCGTGTCCACCGGCGCGCCGGCGGAGATGAAGGCGATCCTCAGCCTGCACGCGATGCTGCTCAATGACTCCAATCTCTCCGTTGTCCCGCGCGAGCTGATCGGCAACCGGCACTGCAACGCCGAATGGGCGTTGGTGCTGCAGATGGACTACCTCGTATCGCAGTTCGACGAGATGGAAGACCCGTACCTGCGCGAGCGCAAGCAGGACATCGTGCAGGTGGTCGAGCGCGTGCTGAAGGCGATGCTCGGCACGGGGCACGCGCCCGCGTCGCCCTCGCACGAGGAAGACCTGATCGTGGTGGCGCACGATCTGTCGCCCGCGGACATGATTCTGTTCAAGCAGCACCAGTACGCGGGCTTCGTGACCGACCTCGGCGGGGTCACCTCCCACACGGCCATCGTCGCGCGCAGCCTCAACATCCCGGCGATCGTGGGCCTGCATCACGCGCGCAGCATGATCTGGGAGGGCGAGCTCGTGATCGTCGACGGCCGCGAAGGCGTGCTGATCGTCAATCCCGGCGCGAAGGTGCTGGAGGAATATCAGCGGGTGCGGAGCGAGATCGAAGCCGAGCGGCAGAAGCTGAAGCACCTGCGCACCTCGCGCTCAGCGACGATGGACGGCGTCGCGGTCGAGCTCCAGGCCAACATCGAGCTGCCGCAGGACGTGAAGGAGGCCAACGAAGCCGGAGCCGCCGGGATAGGCCTGTTCCGCAGCGAGTTTCTCTTCCTCAACCGGGACGATCTGCCTTCGGAAGACGAGCAGTTCGAGGCAGAGAAACTCGCTGCGGAACAGGCCGATTCCGGCGGCTCCGGCT
>DATHHZ010000012.1:0-5486 GCA_035316965.1 Burkholderiales bacterium
GAGCCTGAGCGACACTGCTTCGGCCTTTTTTAAGATGATTGCGACTCGCATTTCCTGCTCCGGAGGCTCTATTGCCACAGTCAGGCCCCACGAAAAGCGTGACTTGAGGCGCTCGTCCATTCCCGCAAGATCTTTCGGATATGTGTCGCAGGTGATGATGAGCTGCTTGTGGGCTTCGATCAAAGCATTGAATGCGTAAAAAAACTCCTCTTGGGTGCGGTCCTTCCCGGTGAAAAACTGGATGTCGTCGATCAGAAGGAGATCGAGTGAGTGATAGTAGCGTTTGAACTCATCGAAAGACTTTTGTTGATAGGCTCTAATGACGTCGGAGATGTACTGCGCGGCGTGGAGGTAGCGCACCCGAGCACTCGGATGTTGCGCGAGAACAAGGTTGCCGACCGCGTGAATCAGGTGGGTCTTTCCCAAGCCCACGCCACCGTAGATGAAGAGCGGGTTGTACGATGTGCCGGGGTGTTCGGCGACCTGCAGCGCGGCGGCGCGCGCGAGCTGATTGGCTTTTCCGGCGACAAAGCCGTCGAAGCTGAATTCTGGAATGAGGCTCGAACGCTCGGCGTGCGGAGATCGGGGCGCGGGAGTGCGCGCGGCGCGGATCGCGGGCGCGGAAGTCTTGATGGACTCCGGTGCGTCTGCGGTTTCGAGGGTGAGCGATACGCGGATTGGGGACGAGAAGAATTCTGCCCCCATCGTCTCGATGCGAGGCACGAATCGTTCCTTCACCCACTGCAGCACAAAGCGGTTCGGAGCGAGTAAACGCAGCTCCCCGGATGGTGCCGCCGAGGCGTCCAGTTTGAGCGGCCGGATCCAGGTATTAAACTGCTGAGCGGGAAGCTCTTTTTCGAAGCGACTCAGGCACGAGGCCCAGAAACCCTGCATGGAGACTTATATGGTTCGGTTCGGGGAAAACAGCGCAATGATTTTACCTGTTTCCTGGAAAGTTATCCACAGCCGGAGAGAGCTTAATTCTTTGACAATTCTGGCTAAAATATCGTTTAATTAAAGGTTATTGTCCGCCTCAGGAATCCCCTCAATGAAACGTACTTTTCACCCTTCGGTCGTTCGCAGGAAGCGTACTCACGGGTTTCTTGTTCGCATGCGCACGCGCGGGGGCCGGGCCGTGCTTCGGGCACGCCGCGCTAAGGGGCGTGCCCGCTTGAGCGTTTGAGCGCTAGCAGGCGTTACGGTCGAAGGCAGCGGCTCGGAGCGGCCGATATTGCAGCGTTGCTTTCCGGCGGGCGTGCACTCAAGCGTCCCGGGTTCAGCGTGCTATTCAGAGCAAACCCGCTCGGTGTTCCCAGGCTAGGTCTCATCGTTCCCAAGCGCGTTTTTCCGCGCGCAGTCGACCGCAACCGGATGAAGCGCCTGTTGCGGGAGTTGTTTCGAGCCCAACAAGCGCGACTTGGAAGTCGCGATATTCTGATTCGCTTGACTGTAGGTACAGTTGTATTGGCGGAAGTCGAGCGATGCCTGGTGGGATCGACGTGAGCAGACTGTTATCGCTCTTGATCCGGAGTTATCGCTACGGTTTGAGCCCGCTGCTCGGTATGCACTGCCGTTTCCACCCTTCCTGCTCCGCATACGCTCTGGAGGCGCTCGAACGCCACGGCGCAGCGCGGGGCGCGTGGCTTGTCCTCGCGCGCCTTGCGCGCTGTCATCCTTGGCACCCGGGTGGACATGATCCGGTCCCGTAATTGTCTGCTCCCCTCATGGACACTCAGCGTTTGATCCTGTTCTTAGTGTTCTCTTTCTCGCTGCTGCTCCTTTGGGAGGCGTGGCAGAAGGAGCTTCGACCTCCCGCGCCTGCCAACCCCCCAACACAGGCGCCCGTGCCGACGCCGAGCACCGGGCCCGCGACACCCACGGGGAGGAGCGGGGATGCGCTGCCCACGACATTGGCACCGGCGGGTAAACCCCGGGAGCGCCTGCGGGTTCACACGGATACCATGCTTGCGGAAATCGATACGCAAGGCGGGGACATCGTCTACCTGGAATTGCTCCAGCATAAGGATACGCTCCACGAGACGAAGAATTTCGTGCTGTTTGGGCCCGAGCATCGTTATGCCGCGCAAAGCGGCTTGATCGGCGAGGGCCTGCCGAATCACCGGACGCTGTTTCACGCGTCCGCCACGGAATTCACTCTCGAACAGGGTCAGGACAGGCTCGACGTGCGCCTCCAGGCAGGCACGCCGGCAGGCATCAGGGTAACCAAGATTCTGACGTTCTATCCTGCGAGCTATCGCATCGATATCGCCGAGGAGATCGCGAACGGCACGGTCAAGCCGTTCGCAACCCACGCCTATTTTCAGATCACCCGCGACGGCAAGTCCCCTGGGGGCGATCCCTATATGGCGCAGACCTACACCGGGGCCGCGGTCTACACTGAACAGAGCAAGTTTCAGAAGGTCAGTTTCGAAGATATCGCCAAGGGCAAGACCCCTTATCCGAAGAGCTCCGACAACGGGTGGATCGCGATCATTCAGCACTATTTCGTCGCAGCGCTCCTCCCTCCTGACAAGTCGCTGCGCGAGTTCTACGCGCGCAAGCTCGCCGAAGATCTTTATTCGGTCGGCGTGATCGTGCCCATTGGACCGATTGCGCCGGGTGCCGACGGCCGCGTCGTGGTGCCGCTGTATGCGGGCCCTCAGGATCAGGACCACTTGCAGTCGGTCGCCCCGGGACTGGAACTCGTTGTCGACTACGGATGGCTTACGGTGATCGCGGCGCCGCTCTTCTGGGTCCTCAAACTTTTCCATGGCTGGATGGGGAACTGGGGTCTTGCCATCATCCTGCTCACCGTGGTCATCAAGCTGATCTTTTTCCCGCTGTCGGCCGCGAGCTACCGCTCGATGGCGAAGATGAAACTGGTGACGCCGCGGCTGATGAAGCTCCGCGAACAGTATGCGGACGACAAAACGAAGATGAACCAGGCGATGATGGAGCTGTACAAGACCGAGAAAATCAATCCGCTGGGTGGTTGCCTGCCGATCCTCGTGCAAATCCCGGTCTTCATCGCGCTCTACTGGGTGCTCTTCGAAAGCGTTGAACTGCGCCAAGCCCCTTTCTATCTCTGGATCAAGGATCTCTCGGCGCCCGATCCTTGGTACGTGCTTCCAACGCTGATGATGGCTTCCATGATCGTTCAGACCAAGATGAATCCCACGCCGCCTGATCCGGTTCAGGCCAAGGTCATGATGATCATGCCGTTTGCATTCGGGGTAATGTTCTACTTTTTCCCCTCGGGTCTGGTTCTCTACTGGTTCGTCAACAATATCCTGTCGATCCTGCAGCAGTGGCAAATCACCCGCATGATCGAGGGAGAAAAAGCCGCCGCCAGCGCAAGACGCTGAGATGCCGCCCGATTGCGGGCGGGACGATAACGCCCGGAAGCAACCATGGCAGGACCGTCCGATACCGATGTGATCGCGGCTGTCGCGACCGCGCTGGGAAGGGCCGGTATCGGTATTGTGCGCGTTTCCGGGAAGAAGCTCGAGCAGCTCGCATCACACTTGCTCGGTGGTGTACCGGCGCCGCGACTGGCCGTGCGTGCGACCTTCCGCGCCGCCACTGGTGAGCCGATCGACGACGGCATCGCACTTTTCTTTCCCGCACCGGCGTCCTATACCGGCGAAGATGTGCTCGAACTACAGGGTCACGGGGGGCCTGTGGTGCTGCACATGATCTTGAGGCGATGCCTAGAGCTTGGCGCGCGGCTCGCCGAGCCCGGCGAATTTACCCGTCGCGCTTTCCTGAATGACAAGCTCGACCTCGCGCAGGCCGAGGGCGTGGCCGACCTCATCGACGCCGCTACCGAGGCTGCGGCGCGTTGCGCGCTGCGCTCGCTGCGCGGCGAATTCTCGGAGGTGATCGGAAATCTTGCGAAGCAGCTCGTCGAGCTGCGCGTGCTGGTGGAAGCGACCTTGGATTTTCCCGAGGAGGAAATCGATCAAGTGGACCGAGAGGAGGCCCGCGGGCGCCTGAGGCACCTGCAGGAAGATGTTGGCCGTTCGCTTGCTCGTGGCCGTCAGGGCAGCATCCTTCGTAGCGGACTTCAGGTGGTATTGGCTGGCCAGCCCAACGTAGGAAAATCGTCGCTCCTCAACCGGCTTGCCGGAGAGGACCTCGCCATCGTCACTGAAATTCCCGGCACGACGCGCGATGCAGTGCGCCAGACCATTCAGGTTGAGGGCGTGCCTGTGAACATCATCGATACTGCTGGTCTGCGAGATACTGCCGACAAGATCGAGGCAATCGGCATCGCACGCACCTGGGAGGTGATCGGACAGGCCGATGTGCTGCTTCTCGTCGTCGACGCGCGCACCCGTGTCACCACAGCCGACCGGCGCATCGTCGACCGGCTGCCGGGGAAACTGAAGCCGGTTACGGTGTTCAACAAGATCGATCTTTCCGGTGATCGGCCGCGGGCGGAGGAGAGCCCGCATGGTTGGCGCATTCATGTTTCGGCCAAGACCGGTGAGGGCCTCGACGCGCTGCGCCGGGCGCTGCTCAAACTCGCCGGTTGGCAGTCGGGGGGAGAGGATATGTTCATGGCGCGCGAGCGCCACCTCGTTTCCCTCGAGCGCGTCGCGCAGGCTCTTGAGCGGGCCGGACAGACGATGTCCCAGAGCGAACTTTTCGCAGAAGAACTTCGTCTAGCGCAGCGCGAACTCGGCTCGATTACAGGGGAGTTTTCGGCGGATGACCTGCTGGGTCAAATCTTCGAGCGCTTTTGCGTCGGGAAATGAAACCGATCGGTTCCGCATGAAGCCTTATCCGGTCCTGAAAGCGCTCGTCATTTGCGCGGCGAGCGGCGCCTTGTTCAGCGCGCTGCGCGCGCCGCTGCCGTGGATGATCGGGCCGCTGCTCGCGATGGCGCTGGGAAAATTCCTGGGCGCCGAGGTCGCCGCGCCGAGAGAAGGCAGGGCGGCGGGCCAGCTGGTGATCGCCTGCGCGCTCGGCCTGTACTTCACTCCGGCAATCGCTGGCGAAGTCGCGGCACACTGGTATCTGTTGGTCGCGGCGGCCGTGCTCGCGATCCTGCTCGCTTATGCGAGCGGCTGGTTCCTCATGCGCAGCGCCGGACTCGATGCGACCACTGCGCTTTTCGCCAGCGTTCCCGGCGGCGCAGCGGAAATGACGATCCTGGGCGAGCGCCATGGCGCGCGCTCCGATCGCGTGGTCCTCGCGCAGGCCTTGCGCGTGTTCATCGTCGTGCTCATCGTGCCGTTTGCGTTCACCGGGCTCGGCTTGCACGGTGCCGATGCCTATCGGCCCGCGCAGTTTGCCGTCGACGCCATCGGCCTGGTCGCGTTGCTCGGCGCGGCCGCGATGGTCGGCGGCGCCCTCGCCAAGGTCGGCATGCCGAACGCCTGGATGCTCGGGCCGCTCGGCGTGACCGTCGCCCTCACCTTGGGCGAGGTGAGTCTCTCCGCGATTCCGACCTGGCTGTCTAACGCGGCGCAACTCCTGAT
>DATHHZ010000013.1:0-2787 GCA_035316965.1 Burkholderiales bacterium
CGGCTGCGCGAGCTGGGCGCAATCTACGAAGGCCCCGGAGCGCCGCAGGACCTCGCGCAGTTCCTGAAGGACGAGCGCGCGCGCTGGGCGAAGCTCGTCAAGGACATTGGCCTGCAGCCGGAGTGAGAATCATGAAGAACCTCGTTCGCGCGCTGTCGCTCGTGGCCTCGTGCTGCGCCTTCGGGGAAACCGGCGCGCAGAACTGGCCGGCGCGGCCGATCCGCGTCATCGTTTCGTTTGCGCCGGGCTCGGCGCCCGACATCATCTGCCGCTTCGTCACCGATCGCCTCTCGCGCGCCGTCGGCCAGCAGATCGTCGTCGACAACCGCCCAGGCTCGGGGAACATCATCGCGGCGCAGGCCGCCGCGCGTTCCGCCCCCGACGGCTACAACTTCTTCTGCGCAACCGCGGCGACGCTCGTTTCCAATCCGCACACTTTCAAGTCCCTTCCCTACGACCCGGTCCGCGACTTCGCGCCGGTGGCCATGATCGCCAAGGGCCCGTTCTTCGTCCTGGTGCACCCCGGCGTTCCGGTCAAGACGCTCGCGGAGCTCGCCGCCTACGACAAGGCGAATCCGGGCAAGCTCACTTTCGCGACAGACGGCCTGAGGAACTTCACCGGGATGATGGCGGCGTGGCTGAACAAGATCGCCGGAACGAATATCCTGACGGTGCCCTACGCGGGCATGCCGCTCGGAATCCAGGACACTCTGGCGGGCAGGACGCAGGTCATCATCCTCGCGATCCCGGCGGCGGCGCCGCGCATCAGGAGCGGCGAACTGCGCCCGCTCGCAGCGAGCTTCGCCAAGCGCGTTCCCGGCTACGAGAACGTGCCGGCGATCGCCGAGACTTATCCCGGATTCGAGCTGGTCGGCTGGTTTCTCATCGTGGCGCCTGCCGGAACCCCGGCGGAGGCCGTTCAGCGAGTGAATCTCGAGATGGACAAGATTCTCAAGGATCCGGAAACCGTGCGGCGGCTGCGCGACCTCGGATTCTTCACCGAAGGCGCCGAGACGCCCGATGCGGTTGCGGGAACGATTCGCTCCGATCGCGAGAAATGGGAGAGGATCGTGAAGGAAATCGGGATCCAGCCGGAGTGAGCCGCGGGCGCGGTCCTTGAGTCCCAAGCGGCACCGACGGGTCGTCACCGGGCACGACGCCAAAGGGCGCTCCGTCGTCCTCATGGACGGCGAATCGCCCCATAGCTTTTTTCTTGAGAAGGCGGGCGGCCTGCAGCTGACCGAGCTGTGGGAGACGCGCTCCTCGCCCGCGGACAATTCGGGCGCGATAGACGCCGCCGCGCACGAGCGGCGCATCGAGCCGACCGGCGGCGGCACCGTGTTCCGCATCATCGAGTATCCGCCCGACCGCGAGCGCTTGAAGACGCTGGCCCCCGATTCGTTCTTCCCCGAAATGGGTGCGCAGGCGACCGACAAGGCCGAGCGCCGCCACCCCGGAATGCACAAGACGAACACGGTCGATTACGCGATCGTGCTTTCGGGTGAAATCTACGCGGTGCTCGACGAAGGCGAAGTGCTGCTGTGCGCCCGAGATTGCCTCGTGCAGCGCGGCACTCGCCACGCCTGGAGCAACCGCACCGAAAAGCCCTGCGTCATCGCGTTCGTGCTGGTTGCGGCGAAACCCACATGACGGGAAAGCACCGCATGGTGCTCGACAAGGACATCGCCGTGCCGATGCGCGACGGAGCGCTGCTGCGCGCGAACGTCTTTCGCCCCGACGCGCCTGGAAAATTTCCGGTGCTCATGACCCTCGGCCCCTATGGCAAGGACGTGCATCTTTCGCAGTTCATGCCCGAAGCCTGGGAAGCCCTCAAGCGCCGCCATCCCGAAATCCTCGAAGCCTCGTCCTGCAAATACCTCGTGTTCGAGACGCCCGACCCGGAAGTCTGGGCGCCGCATGGCTACGTCGTGATGAAAGTCGATTCGCGCGGCTCCGGCAAGTCGGCGGGGAAGCTCGACGTGAATTCGCCCGGGGAGTTCCGCGACTTCTACGACGCGATCGCGTGGGCCGCGGTGCAGCCCTGGAGCAGCGGTAAAGTCGGGTTGCTCGGCATCTCTTCTTACGCCGCGGGCCAGTGGATGATCGCCGCGCAGAGGCCGCCGCATCTCGCGGCGATGCTTCCCTGGCAGGGCACCTACGATTTCTACCGCGACCGCACCCGCCAGGGCGAGATTCTCGGCAGCGGCTTTCTCACGCGCTGGTGGAACCGCAGCGTGCTGCGAAACCAGCACGGCAATCCCGACACGCCTCTCACCGACATCGATACCGGAGAGCGCAACACGGGGCCGGCGAGCCTCTCGCCCGCCGAGCTCGCCGCGAACCGCGTCGAGTACATCGAGAATCTTCTCGCGCATCCGCTGAACGGCCCCTGGTACGAAGAGCGCAGCGCCCGCCTCGACCGTATCGAGATCCCGGCGCTCGTGGTCGCGAACTGGGGCGGCCTGGGTCTGCACCTGCGCGGCACGATCCTTGGGTTTCTCGGCATCGCTTCGCGCGAGAAGTGGCTCAAGGTGCAATCTGGATCGTACTTCCTCACCTTCCTGCTGCCCGAGAGCGTCGCGCTGCAACGCAAGTTCTTCGACCGCTATCTGAAGAACATCGGCAACGGCTGGGAGCGCGAGACGAAAGTCGAGGTCGCGGTGCGCGCCGCCGACGACACCGTGAAGCGCGTCGCGCGCGACACGCGATGGCCGCTCAGCGAAACGAAGTGGACGCGTTTCTATCTCGATGCGTCGAGCAAGACGCTCGCGCAAACCGCGCCCCGCT
>DATHHZ010000014.1:0-7402 GCA_035316965.1 Burkholderiales bacterium
TGGAGCGCAAGCAGGAGCTTCGAAGCACCCGCGCCAATCCGATCGCGCCATCATCATCCGATCGCGCCACTACGCGCAAGGGGGTTCGATCATTGCGCCCCGAGTGCGCGCGGATCGCGGGCGCGGATGATACCGAAGTTCCGTCGCCGACGACCCGGACCCGGAGGGGCCGCGCCGCCGCTAAGGCGGGAGGGACTTCGGCAGCGGCACCCAGTCCTTCTCGCCTTCTATGCGCGGCGTCTGGTGCGCGCTCCATTCGGAGGCCGCTTCGGTGATCCGCTCGCGCTTCGAGGACACGAAGTTCCACCACATGAAGCGCGGCCCGTCCAGCGGCTCGCCGCCGATGAGCATGATCCGCGCGGGCGTCTCCGCTTCCACGCGGACGGTGTCGCCCGCCGGCAGCACGGCCATCGCGTAGGGCTCCATCCGCGTGCCCCCGAGCCGGTAAGCGCCATCGACTGCGTACAGCGCCCGCTCCGTGGCGAGCGGAGGAATGTCGAATCGGCCGCCTGCGAGAAGCGATATGTCGACATACAGCGTTTCCGAAACGGGCGTAACCGGAGATTCCATACCCCATGCTCTGCCAACAAGGACGCGAACGTGCGCTTGCTCGCTCCGGTCCTCGGGAATGGCCGGATTGTCCGTGTGCGCGAAACTCGGCTCTGTGTCTTCCAAAGCCTTCGGCATCCCCGCCCAGAGCTGCAAGCCGTGGGCGCGGCGGCGCACGCCGCGCAGCTCCGGCGGCGTGCGCTCCGAGTGTGCAATGCCGCGGCCCGCGGTCATCCAGTTGATGGCGCCCGGCTCGATGTTCTGCACCGAGCCGATGCTGTCGCGGTGCACGAGCTTTCCTTCGAAAAGGTACGTCACCGTCGACAGCCCGATATGCGGGTGCGGACCGATATCGGCGTCGCTGAAGGGCTCGAGCTCCTCCGGACCGAAATGATCGAAGAAAAGGAACGGCCCCACGGCCTGCCTTTTCGCGGCGGGCAGAAGGCGGCGAACCTGGAAATGGCCCACTTCCCGCATTCGCGGGCGCAATATCAGGACCTCAGTCACGCAGCTTGATTGGCCACCGGAAGCCTGCGAATGCGCTTGCCCGTCGCCGCAAAGATCGCATTGGTCACTGCGGGAGCGAGCGCCGAGGTTCCGGCCTCGCCCATCCCTCCCGGCGCCTCGCCGTTCTTCACGATGTGAACCTCGATGGCCGGCGCCTCGTTCATCCGCAGCACCCGGTAATCGTGGAAATTGCTTTGCTCGACGCGACCGCTCTTCAGCGTGATATCGCCGTGGAGCGCCGCCGAGGCGCCGAAGATGATCGCGCTCTGGATCTGCGCCCTGACCGTATCGGGATTGACGACGGTGCCGCAATCGACAGCGCAGACAACGCGCCGGACGCGAACCGTTCCGTCCTTCGACACTTCGACCTCGGCGACTTGCGCCATATAGCTTGCGAAGGCGAACTGGAGGGAGACCCCACGACCGACGCCTTTGGGCAAGGGCTTTCCCCAGCCGGCCTTTTGCGCCGCAAGCTCGAGAACGGCCTTGGCGCGCGGCGCCTTGTCGAGGAGAGCTCGCCGATAGGCGACCGGATCCTGCTTCGCCGCTGCCGCCAGCTCGTCCATGAAGCTTTCGGTCACGAAGACATTGTGCGACGGCCCGACGCTGCGCCAGAAGGCCGTCGGAATCGCTGGAGGTTCCACCCGCAGATACTCGACGTGCAGGTTCGGAAGCGCGTAGACCAGGTCGATCGCGCCCTCCGTCGTGTCGGGATCCAGGCCATTGTTGAATGCCGGAGGAAGCCATCTCGCGATGATCGAAGAGCCTGCGAAGCGATTGTTCCAGGCGACCGGCGCTCCTTTTCCATCGAGACCGGCGGAGAGCCGGTCGAAGAAGAGGGGCCGATACATGTCATGCTGGATATCTTCCTCGCGCGTCCACACGACCTTCACCGGACCCTCCACCTGCATGGCGATCTGGACCGCGCGGGTGACGCCGTCGATCTCGAGCCGGCGACCGAAGCCGCCGCCGATCAGGTGATTGTGGACCACGACCTTGTCCAACGGCAGTCCGGTGGTTTTCGCGGCAGTGGCCTGGGCGCGCGCGAGGGCCTGGTTGCCGACCCAGACTTCACAGCCGTCCTTGCGGACATGAACGGTGCAGTTCATCGGCTCCATCGTCGCGTGCGCGAGGAACGGAACCTGGTAGGTCGCCTCGACCTTGGTGACGGCGCTCGCCATCGCGCTGTCGACATTGCCGACATTCTGCGCAACCGCCCCCGGATTGAGCGTCGCCTTTTCCAGCTCGTCCACGATCTTTTGCGTGTCGAGCTGGGCGTGCGGACCGTCGTCCCATTCGATCACCAGGGCCGCCAGCCCTTTCTTCGCAGCGCCCATATGGTCGGCCACGACCGCGACGGCGTCGTCGAGCCGCACGATCTGACGCACGCCCTTGACGGCCTTGGCTTTCGCATCATCCACGCTCTTCACGCGACCGCCGAAGACGGGCGATTGTGCGAGAGTCGCGATCTTCACGCCCGGCGGGCGAACATCGATGCCATAGACGGCCGATCCGTTGACCTTCGACGGTGTGTCCAGGCGTTTGGCCGGCGTGCCGATGAGCTTGAAATCCGCGGGCCGTTTGAGCACGACCTTTTCGGGGACCGGGAGGCGCGCCGCGTCGGCGGCGAGCTCGCCATATTTGAGGCGTCTCCCCGTCGGCGCGTGACGCACTTCACCACGTTGCGCGCGGCAGGAGGCGGGATCGACATTCCAGCGCTTCGCCGCCGCCGACACGAGCATGGTTCTTGCCGTCGCACCGGCCTGGCGCAGGGGCTGCCACGACCCGCGTATCGCGTTCGAGTTGCCCGTTGCCTGCACTCCGAGCAAGGGATTGGCGTACAGCTTTTCGTTGGGCGGAGCATGTTCCAGCCGCACCTGTTTCAGATCCACCTCCAGCTCCTCGGCGATCAGCATCGGGATGGAGGTATACGTGCCCTGGCCCATCTCGACATAGGGCATGGTGAGGATGATCTGCCCGTCGCTGCCGATGCGGATAAAGGCGTTGGGCGTGAACGTCGCGCCCGCGGCACCTTCGGCTGCGTGAGCAGCACCCGTCCTGAAGCCGATCAGGAGCCCTCCGCCCAGCAGCGCGCTCGCACTCAGGAACTGTCGACGTGAAAGATCTACGGTCATGTCAGGCCCCTTTCTTGCCGTTCGCAGAACCATGCGCCGCGTGCTTGATTCCCTCGCGGATTCGCACATAAGTACCGCAGCGGCAGATGTTCCCCGACATCGCGGCGTCGATGTCGCCATCGGTCGGGTTGGGCTTGGCGGCGAGCAATGCCGTTGCGGACATGATCTGGCCCGACTGGCAATAGCCGCATTGCGGTACCTCCAGGTCGATCCAGGCCTGCTGGATCTTTTTGCCGGCGGGGGTGGCACCAATCGCCTCGATCGTGGTGATGCGTTTGCCGGCCGCCGCGGCGACCGACGTGATGCATGAGCGCACCGGCTTGCCGTCGACGTGCACCGTGCACGCGCCGCACAGCGCCATGCCGCAGCCGAATTTCGTGCCGGTCATCCCGAGCACGTCGCGCAGCACCCACAGCAGCGGCGTGTCGTCGTCGACATCGACGCTGCGGGCTTTGCCGTTGATTGTCAGAGTTTGTGGCATGTGTCGCTCCTCATGGGGGCTTCCTTCTGTTGGGTTGGCATGGGGCGTAGAGCGCTCAGATGTTAGTATGCCTTTTCAGCCGCATCGCTTCCTCGAACGCGGACTGCGGCCTCGTTCATGGCGCTAAGCGCCAGGAATCTGGATGATGGAGTGCTGATGCGACGATTGCCATCGATGGTTTTTCGCGTCAGCGGTTAGTGCAGCTATCATCTCCGCGTGCCCCGCATACTTCCTCCGCTCGAGACGTTTCGCTTCTTCGAAGCGGCTGCCCGGCACTTGAATTTCACGCACGCCGCAGAGGAGATGCACCTCACCCACGGCGCGGTGAGCCAGCGCATCAAGCGTCTGGAAGAGGATCTGGGAACGCCTCTTTTCCGGCGCAGCGGCAGAGGCATGCTGCTGACCGACGAGGGACGCCGGCTCCTGGAACGAGTGCGGACCGCCATCGGCGAAATCACCGAAGGAGTCGAGGCGATTCGGTCAAGCAACAGGGACCGGATCCTGACCGTCAGTATGGTCCCGGGTTTCGCTACATACTGGTTGCTGCCGCGCCTCGCGGAGTTCATCGAGCGTCATCCGGACATCGAAGTGAACATCCGGCCTACCCTGTCGCTAACGGATTTCACACGCGATGAGGTCGACATGGCAGTGCGGTTCGGTCCCGGCGCGTGGCCCGGGCTGATATCCATCAAACTCTATGACGAGGAGCTGGTTCCGGTATGCAGCCCCGCGTTCCGGCGTCGCCGGCTGCCGCGCGCACCCGGCGACCTCCTCAAAATGCCGCTTCTTCACGATGAGCGGCAGCCTTGGTCCATCTGGTTTAAAGCGGTCGGCCTGGACTACCGCAACGCCCGTCAAAGACCGCGGTATGGCGACCAGACGTTGCTGCTTGCGGCCGCCATTGCGGGCCTCGGTGTCGCCCTGGCGCGTGCATCGTTCGTCGCAGCAGACTTGGAATCCGGCCGGCTGGTTCGGCTTTTTTCCCGGAGCGTGCCCACGAGATACTCGTACTTCATCGTGTATCCGCCGCGCTCCGAGAGCTCCGGAAAAATCCAAGTGTTCCAGGAGTGGCTGCTCGAGCAGGTCCGGCCTGTCGAACGAAAGGACGCCATCCTCGCTCATGCCGGGTAAGATTTGGAGGCCGCCCGCGCGCGCGCCGTCTTCAAGGCCGCGGTCCACCACAGCAGATCGTCGATCAGCGCCCCGGCAGGCGCCTCCAGCTCGGCCAGTCCAGCGTCGACATCGCCGCCCTGGTAGTGAGCCCACAGGGTGGCGACAGGGATGTGGACCGATGAGCGAATCGGGGCGAGCTGAATCTCGATCGCCGTTTCGCGCAGCTGCTGGACGCTGCGGGCGCCCATGGCGGAGCCATAGCTCACGAAGCCGGCCGCCTTGCGATTCCACTCGGGATAGACCCAGTCGATCGCGTTCTTGAGCACCGCGGACGGGCCGTAATTGTACTCCGGGGTGACGAAGACGAAGCCGTCTGACTGCGCGATCGCGGCGGTCCATCTCTGCACGACCTCGTTCTTGTAAGGCGGGCGACCCGGCATGGCCGGCGTCAATGGCTGATCGAAGAACGGCATCGGAAAGTCGCGCAGATCGAGAAGCCGAGCATCGACACCCTTGCGCTTCTTCAGGTGTTGCAAGATCCACTTCGCGGGCTTTTCCGAGAATCGGCCCTCGCGGGTGCTTCCCACAATGACGGAAATGACGGTCATGCTTTTAACCCTTTCTGTTAGTCATCACACTTTGACTACGGTCTTACCGAAGCTCTCACCCGTGAACATGCCGTAGAACGCTGCTGGCAAGTTCTCCAACCCTTCTGCGACGTGGGTCTTGAACTTCATTCTTCCGTCTGAAAGTGGCGCTTCGAACTCCTCCCGCATCTCGGCGACCAGATGCTCCCACGACGAGCTGCGGTAGGACTGAATCGTGATGTCCATGCCGAGAATGCTGTGCAGGTTCCTCAATCCGTAGCGCTTGTCGTGTGGCAGGTTGTACTGGGAGACCATGCCGGCGCTCGGGATCCGCCCGCCGAGCTTCATCTGCGTCAAGGCGGCGTCCAGTATCTTTCCCCCGACTAGATCGAAGAAGATGTCGATCCCCTGGGGGCAGTGCTTCTTCAAAGTGTCCTCGAGCGAGGCCGCCGTTCGGTAGTTGAAGGCGGCATCGAGGCCGAGCTCATCGACCAGGTAGTGCACCTTCTCGTCGGAGCCCGCCATGCCGACCACGGTCAGACCCAGTCGCTTCGCCAATTGCGACGCGACCATGCCAACCGCGCCCGTCGTTGCGGAGACAACGATGGTCTCGCCCGCCTTGGGTTTTGCGATTTGAGTGATCCCTGCATATCCGGTCAGGCCGGGCGCGCCGAGAGGGCCGAGATAGTGGACAGGATCGATACCTGCCTTCACCTTCTGCAGGTACTGGAGGTTCGGCTCATCGACGACCGTGAACCTCTCCCAACGCGCCCACGAATAGAGCAGGTCGCCCACTGCATACTTGGGGTTGGCGGACCGCAGCACGCGTGAGACCCCGTACGTGGAAATGATGGTCCCCGGCTTGGTCGCCGGGAACCGGGAGCGCGTGACGGCCGGATCGTACAAGCCGAAGCGATGGTACGGATCGATCGAGAGGTAATGATTTTCGACCAGGACTTCGCCTGCCTTGAGGTTCATCGCTTCGGTGTCGAAGGGCGTATGGACGACCTTGAAGGTGCCTGCCGGATCCGGCAGCGCGCCATCGGCGGGAGGCTTCGCGTAGACGATCTGGGTATTTTGAATCATGGGTCGTCTCTACCTCGCCGGATTTTGGGTTTTGCCATGGCTAGAGGCGACCTTCCGCGCGGAGGCGCTTGCCGATCTCCGCGATTTTTGCCTCGCCTCGGTCGAGCGCGCTCTGGCTCGTGTGAACGGAGTACATGCCGAGCGCGAGCTCGTGCGGATGCTTCACCGCGGAGCCTAGGATGAAGCCGGTGTCGTCGAGCGCTTCGAATTCGAGCGCGCCGTTCGACTCTTCGAACACCGCCAGCTCGCCCTTGTCCACGATCTCAGGCGTCGCCAGCTTTCCCCGATGCACGGCGACCCAGGCCACCGTGTGCGTGTCCGGAGGATCGTAGCGCCACTTCTCGCCCTTCGCGAGCGCGACATCCAGATAGTTCATCGTCGCCGGCGCGGGCACCTCGCTCGCGGCTTCACCGAGGCGGCCAAGGATGACGCGCGCCGGACCGTGCGACTGGAAATGCTCGCGCCCGAGATAGCGTGCTTCGGATGCGATGTTCTCCATCTCCGGCGGCAGAGCGACCCAGAGCTGAAAGCCCTTGGCGCGCGCGCTTCCCGCAACACCTCCGGTATGCCAGACGCCACCGCTTGCGCGCATCCATTCGACCCCGCCGGGATCGATGATGCCTTTGGTTCCGGAAGTCTCTTCATAGGCGACTTGTCCCTCGAGGACCACGGTCACCGTCGCGATCCCGGAATGCGGATGAAAGCCGATCGCCGGCATGCGCTGCGGGTCGATGTCGAAATAATCCAGAAACACGAAGGGCTTGATCAGCTCGCCCACATCGGATGGACTGACGAGCCGCGTGATGGGCCCATGCGAATTTCCGCGCGTGCGGTAGGCGACGCGGCGAGCGCGGGCTTCGGCAGCGGCTTTGGCGAGTGGCTTGTTCATGAGTGTTCCCTCCGTTTCGAATTGGGCATCCGCGTGCGCATGCATCGGCGATTTC
>DATHHZ010000015.1:0-3602 GCA_035316965.1 Burkholderiales bacterium
CCGCGATGAGCGGCACCAGCGCCCCGTTCGAGGAGCGTACGTAGAGCATCGACAGGGCCGCCGGGTCGCGCTGGTACCTCGGCTCCAATTCGAGGATCACCCAGTACTGGTTCGTTGCGGTATAGATGTTCGAGATCTGGCGCGAGCCGTAGGCATTGGCGAGCGCCGCCTCGATCTGCTGCGGGTTGACCCCGAGGGCGGAAGCCTTTTCGCGGTCGATCTCGACGTTGACCTGCGGCCGGGCGATCTGCAGGTCGCTCGAGACATCGAGCAGCCCCGGCAGGGTCTTGAGCTTCTCCTCGATGATCGGCACCCAGTGGTACAACTCCTCGGTGCTTGCCCCCTGCACGACGTATTGGTACGGACTCTTGGTGAGTTGACCGCCGATGCGGATCGCCGGGACGTTCTGGATGAAGACCTTGATGCCCATCAAGTTGGAGACCTTCGGACGCAGGCCCCGCACCACCTCATCGGCCGTTTTGCGCTGGGAGCGCGGTTTCAAGGTCATGGTGGCACGGCCGACGTTGAGCGAAGGGTTGAACGAAGTTGCGCCCATGAACCCGGTCACCGCTTCGATGTTGGGATCGGCGCGGAGGATCTCCAGCACGGAGCGCTGGTACGTCACCATCGCGTCGAAAGAGATGTCCTGGGGCGCTTCGATGAAGCAGAACAGCTGCCCCGAGTCCTCGCTCGGCAGGAATCCCTTGGGCATTTTCACGTAGAGCCAACCCGTGGCAACGACGATGGCGAGGAATACGACCATCGTGAATCTTTGGCGTTGGAGTGCCCAGGTCAGGGACCGTGCGTACGCGTTCCGCACCGCGTCGAACGCCCGCTCGCTCGCCAGGAACAGCCTGCCGTGTTTGACTTCGGCGTGCGGCTTGAGGATGCGGCTGCACATCATCGGCGTCAGCGTGAGCGAAACGAATCCCGAGATCAGCACCGCTACGATGATGGTGACGGCGAATTCGTGCAGCAGCCGGCCTAGTATGCCGCCCATGAAAAGCACCGGGATGAACACCGCGACGAGCGAAATCGTCATCGTAAGGATGGTGAACGAAACTTCCTTCGATCCGTCGAGCGTCGCCTGCAGCGGGCTCTTGCCCATCTCGATGTGGCGTGAGATGTTCTCCAGCATGACGATCGCGTCGTCCACCACGAAGCCTACGCACAAAGTCAGCGCCATCAGCGAGATGTTGTCCAGGCTGTAGCCGAACAGGTACATCAGCGAGAACGTGCCGATGATGCACATCGGGAGCGCCACGGCCGGAATGGTGGTGGCCGGAATGTTGCGCAGGAAAATGAAAATCACCATCACCACGAGAGCGAGCGCCAGAATCAGGGAAAACCGCACGTCCGCGACCGATTCGCGGATGGTGTTGGACCGGTCGTACATCACGTTGATGGTGACCCCTGCCGGAACTTCGACGCGGAAAGTCGGCAACAGCTTTTTGACGGCGTCCACGACCTCGATCGTATTGGTGCCCGGCTGCCGGTAGATCGCAAGGATGATGCCGCGCTGATCCTTGAACCACGCGGCGAGCTTGTCGTTTTCCACGCTGTCGATGACGCGGCCCAGCTCGCTCAAGCGGATCGGCGCGCCGTTGCGGTAGGTGACGATGATGGGCCGGAAGGAGGCAGCCTCGTAGAGCTGGCCGGTCGCCTGTATGGCAAACATGCGGTCCTTGCCGTAGAGCGTGCCGGTGGGCAGATTGACGTTGGCGCTGGCGACTGCCTGCTCGACTTCGTTGATGCCGACGCCGCGCGCGGCAAGCGCGTTGGGGTCGACCTGCACGCGCACCGCATATTTCTGCTGGCCTTGCACCTGAACCTGAGCGACTCCGGAAATCGTCGAGATGCGCTGCGCGAGAAAGGTTTCCGCGTATTCGTTGACGGTGGAAAGCGGCAGGGTTTCGGATGTGAGTGTCAGAAAGAAAACCGGCGCGTCGGCCGGATTCACCTTTCGGAACGAAGGAGGTGTCGACATGGTCGACGGCAGCTGCTTTGCCGCGGCCGCGATCGCCGAGTTCACGTCCTGAGCTGCGGCGTCGATGTCGCGGTCGAGCGAGAACTGGATGGTGATGGTGGTGAGGCCCTGGCCGGAGATCGAAGTCATCTGGTCGATGCCGGCGATCGTCGAAAACTGCTTTTCGAGGGTCGTCGCCACGGCCGCGGCCATGGTCTCGGGGCTCGCACCTGGGAGAGTGGCCGAAACCTGGATCGTGGGGAAATCGACGTTTGGCAGTGATGAAACCGGCAGCAAGCGGTAGCTCGCCAGTCCGAAAATCAGAATCCCGGCCATGACCAGCACGGTCATGACGGGGCGGCGGACGAAAAGCTCTGAAAGATTCATGGATGAAAACTACGACTTGACCACGATCTTCGCCCCGGCTCCGAGGCGCAGCTGGCCCTGTGTGACCACGCGTTCGCCTTTTTCCAGACCCGTCGCGATGATCGCGTTGTCGCCCTCGATGCGCTCGACCGTGACTTTGCGGACCTCGGTGGTCATGTCGGGCTTGACCACGAACACGTACTGCCCGGCCGGACCGGTCTGCACCGACCTGGAGGGCACGACCAGAGCGTCTTTCTGGTCGTAGAGCTTGATCCTCACGTTGACGAACTGGCCCGGCCACAGCGCGTTTTCGCTGTTCGGGAACTGCGCCCGCAATTTGATCGTGCCGGTGCTCGGATCGACGGCGTTGTCGACGAAGACAAGCGTTCCGGAGGCTGCGGGTTGATCCGAGCCCGGCGCCAGCGCCTCGACCGCGAGCGGCCCCGAGGACATGTAGCCGCGAACGGCGCGGAGCTGCTGCTCTGGCACTGAGAAGTTCACGTAGATCGGATGGACCTGGTTGATCACCACCAGAGGAAGCGTATCGTTCGCCTTGACGAGGTTTCCCATCTGAATCTGGATCTTTCCGGGGTAGCCGTCGATCGGAGAGAGGATCGTGCAGTACTCCAGATTCAGCGTTGCGTTATCGAGCGCGGCGCGGCTCCCCTGGGCCACGGCTTCGGCCGTATCGGCGTTGGTGCGGATTTGCGCGTAGGCTTCCTTGGAGACGAAATTCTTGGCGAGCAGTTCCTGGTAGCGGCGCTCCTGTGATCGGGCTTGGTCCTTTTGCGAGGTGTCGCGCAGGAAGTTGGCTTCGGCCTGGCGGTGTGCCGCCTGGTAGGGGCGCGGGTCGATCTTGAAGAGCACGCGACCCCGTGGAACTTCCTCGCCTTCCTTGAAGCCGACCTCCACGATCTGTCCGTCTACGCGCGCTTTGAGCGCCACGGTCGAGTAAGCCTCGACGTTGCCGATCGCCAGGAGCCGGAAAGGCACGACCTCCTGCAGGACCGGCGCAATCGAGACCGGTATCGCCGAAGGTCCTTTGGGCGCCTTGCGCTCGTTTGCGAGTATCTCGGTGCCGAAATAGGCGAACAGCACGACCGCGACGACGAGCAGGCCGATGCCTCCGAAAACGAACAGGCGCTTGGACGTAGGCGCTGCAATGTGCGACCGCAATGAAGAATCCATGGATCCGCTAACTGCGTGAAAAAGCCGCGTATTCCATCCGTGGACCCCGGCTCCCTCCCGTTGTCCCCCGATGCCTGGTCGG
>DATHHZ010000016.1:0-3505 GCA_035316965.1 Burkholderiales bacterium
ACGGACGCTTTCATGCGGGCGGTCGAGGACGACGCCAAAATCGAGCTGGTGCACAAGGCCCGGCCGCACTCGGATGCGATCGCGGCCGGCGCTTATCGGAGAGAAGACGGCCCGTGGGTGTACGCCAAGCCGCGCGCTCGCGAGCTGTGGGACCAGATCATGCGCTCGACCTACGATCACGCCGAGCCGGGGATCCTGTTCATCGACCGCATGAATCAGGACAACAACCTCAACTACTGCGAGGCGATCGAGGCCACGAACCCGTGCGCAGAGCAGCCGCTCCCCGCCTACGGCTGCTGTTGCCTCGGCTCGATCAACCTCACCCGCTTCGTGAACCACGCGTTTTCAGAGAAGGCCGCGTTCGACTACGAGCGCTTCGGCAAGGTGGTCGAAGTCTCGGTGCGCATGTTGGACAACGTGCTCGACGTCACCGCCTGGCCGCTCAAGGCGCAGCACGAGGAGGCCATGGCGAAGCGCCGCGTCGGCCTGGGCTTCACGGGCCTCGGCGACACGCTCGTCATGCTGCGCCAGCGCTACGACACGGAGGCCGCGCGCGAAACGGCGGCGAGGATCTCGGAGTTCATGCGCGACTGCGCCTACCGCGCCTCCTCCGATCTGGCCAGGGAGCGCGGCGCATTCCCGCTGTTCAACGAAGACATGTACCTCTCTGGCTCGGGCTTCGCCGCGCGCCTGCCGCAAGAGCTGAAGGCGCTCATCCGCAAGCAGGGCATGCGCAACTCGCACCTCCTCTCGATCGCGCCCACCGGCACCATCAGTCTCGCTTTTGCCGACAACGCCTCGAACGGCATCGAGCCGCCCTTCTCCTGGACCTACACTCGCAAGAAACGCATGGCCGACGGGACGCTGAAGGAGTTTCCCGTCGAGGACTACGCCTGGCGTCTCTATAAACATGCAGGCGGCAACATGGAGAAGCTGCCGCCCTCGTTCGTCACCGCGCTCGAGCTCTCCGCCTCGGCGCACGAGCAAATGGTGGCTGCGGTCGCGCCCTACATAGACAGCAGCATCTCCAAGACCGTCAACGTTCCGGAGAACTATCCCTACACCGATTTTCAGAATCTGTATTTCGAGGCGTGGAAGTCCGGGCTCAAGGGCCTCGCGACCTACCGGCCGAACAACGTCATCGGTTCGGTGCTCTCGGTCGATCCGGCGTCTTCGCCGCAGGACTTCGTCAGCAACGATCGCAACCGCCGCATCGAGATCAAGGCCGTGCCCGAGCCGGTGCTCGCCTCCCTGCGCTGGCCGGGCCGGCCGAACCTCGCCGGCGGCAACCCGGCGTGGACCTACATGATCGAGCACCCGCACGGGCAGTTCGCGCTCTTCGTCGGGCACGTGGAGAACGAGACCCGCGCGCATCCGTTCGAGGCGTGGGTGAACGGCGCCGAGCAGCCGCGCGGCCTCGGGGCGGTCGCGAAGACGCTCTCGATGGACATGCGCGCGAACGACCCGGCGTGGCTGCGCCTGAAGCTCGACACGCTCGCCAAGACCTCGGGCGACGACGCCTTCGACATGCCCTTTCCGCCGCACGGGGAGAAGAAGCGCATGCCGAGCCTGTGCTCGGCGGTCGCGCAGCTGGTGCGCTGGCAGTGCGAGCAGCTGAGCGCGCTGCCCGACGAAAAGCACGGCCCGGTGCTCGACGCGATGTTCAGCCTGAAGGAGCCGAAGACCGGCGCCGACGGCACCATGTCGTGGACGGTGGACGTGCTCAATCCCGCCGGGCGCGACGACTTCGTGCTCGGGCTGAAGGAGATCACGCTCCCCGACGGCGTCACGCGCCCCTACTCGATGTGGCTTTCGGGCGAATACCCGCGCGCGCTCGACGGCCTGTGCAAGATCCTGTCGCTCGACATGCGCGTCGTCGATCCGGCGTGGATCGGGATGAAATTGCGCAAGTTGTTGAACTACCCCGAACCGCTCGGCGACTTCATGGCGTTCACGCCGGGCTCACGCAAGCAACAGAACTGGCCTTCCACCGTGAGCTACGTCGCGCGCCTCATCATCCACCGCTACGCCATGCTCGGCATCTTGGACGAAGAAGGCTACCCGGTTCAGGCCATGGGCGTGCTTGCGCCGCCCGTGCCCGGCGCCGCGCCGAAAATGAAGGGCATGCGCTGCCCCGAATGCAGCAACTACGCGGTAATCAGGAAGGACGGCTGCGATTTCTGCAGCGCTTGCGGGTGGGTGGGGGTGTGCGGGTAGAGGGCAAACGCGATCTATTTCCGGTATGCCCGCGTCCCTCAAGATTCGGTAGTGGGTCAGTTACCCACTGCCCAAGATTCTGAAGTCTCTCGAAAACTCCACAGGCGATCATAGTGTCGATATTTTTGTGCGTATCGACGGCACATTCGGTTTCGAGGAATATCGCAGGGACCCGGAGGACTTGAGCGGTTGGTTTTCGCTTCACCGCTACTCGCATCAGGTCTTCGCCACGGCCGAAGACGCCCTTGCCCAAGCGAAATTAAGGGTGGCATGGATGGCTTTGGAGGGCGAATAGCCGTTCTCAAGACTTCGCAAGGCCACGACGGATGGGCATAAGATAGTCGCGGTTCCACTCCAGAGGAGGATTTCCGATGACGAACCCCGAACAGGCAGCGGTTGCTGCCTTGCTCCTGCGCCTCGCGCTGGGCATGATGTTTCTCGCTCATGCTTGGGTGAAGGTCAAGGTCTTTACGCCGTCGGGCACCGCCCAATATTTCAAATCGCTCGGCCTCCCGGGCGAGCTTGCGTATCTGACGATGGCGGCGGAAATCGTCGGCGGCGTCCTGCTCATCCTCGGCATCGAGACTCGCTGGGTGGCGTTGGCGCTGGTGCCGCTCATGCTCGGCACGATCGTGCTGGTGCACGGCAAGGCCGGCTGGCTCTTCACCAACAAGGACGGCGGCTGGGAATATCCCGCTTTCTGGATCGTTGGCCTGCTCGCGCTGTCCCTGCTCGGAGACGGAGCGGCCGCGCTCGGGCCGAAGCTCGGTCTCTCGTGAATCCTCAATGAAGCTCACTCAGCGCGAAGTCCAGGCTCAGGCCGAAAAAGCGGCGTAGCGCATACGCTGAAAGGACTATGCAGAACACCGACGGCCGTAAACACCGGTAGTTGATCATGCCGACAAGCACCTGTAGAGGTGTTTCCACACCCGGAGGAGTCATGTCGGTCGTAGTCGCGTTCAAGGAAAAGTCCCGGGTGCTGGCCGAACTATGGCTGCTTGTCGCAACGGCTTTATTCTTCTCGTCAACGGTTTCAGCCCCCGCGCTCGCTCAGACGGTACCGTTCAATGCCCGGCTAGATTTTGCCGTCGGAGCTCATCCTACTTTCGTCGCCGCGGGCGACTTCAATGGCGATCGGGTGCCAGATCTGGCGGTGGCCAACTTTGATTCCAACACCATCTCGGTGCTGCTGGGCAACGGCGATGGGACCTTCAGGGCGGCGCCGACCGTCGCTGCGGGCCCTAATCCTTTCGCCGTGGTCGTGGGCGACTTCAATGGCGATGGCAAG
>DATHHZ010000017.1:0-2910 GCA_035316965.1 Burkholderiales bacterium
CCGAGGGTGTCTTGAATAAATCGCGCAGATCGCCGGTGCCAAAGAGCAGCGTTTCTGGACTGAGCTGCGCGAATAGCCACAGCCCGAGCAGCACCAGCCCGAGATCGATCCGGCGCCCCGGAAGGAACAGTCTGTTGCGCAGGCGCTGCAGTCCTTCGGCGTCCATCAAAGGGCGAGTCGTGGCGAGGGCGGCGAGGGCGCCGGCCGCGCCGCCCACGGTATTGGCGAGCAGGTCGAGGTTCGAGGACGCGCGCGTAGGCAGGTAGAGCTGCAGCGACTCGAGCGCGAAGCTCAAGGATACCGAACAGGCGAGGCCGAAACCCAAAGCGTAACTGCGGCGCAGCCAGGGATACACCGCCAACACGGCGAGAAAGCCGAGCGGCATGTAGCCGATGATGTTCGCGACGACGTCGAATACCAGGATGGGACGGGGGAGTGGAGCCGTGAGGAAGGCAAACGGCGGCAGGCCCCGGTCGCGCCAGCCGGAGAACGGATGCAGGCTCGCGTAGACGACGAGCAGCACATACGCCACGAAGAGATAGCGCGCCAGAGTCGAAGGCTGCCAACGGGCCATGACCGTTCATTTTCTCACGGCATCGGTTGCGCGAGCTCCGCTTGGTAGATCGCGAGCGCGCCGGCGCCGAAAAGCGCAAACGTTATTCTCTCGATCGCGTCGTGCTCCTGCGTGAACCGGCAGCATTCGCGCACGGCAATCTTGGCGGCTCGCTCCATCGGATAGCCGTAGACGCCGCAACTGATGGCTGGAAAGGCGAGGGTGTGGATCGCGTGCGCGAGAGCGAGCTCGAGGCTGCGTCGGTAGCAGGAAGCGAGCAGCTCCGGCTCGCCGCTCGCCCCGCCGTTCCAGACGGGGCCGACGGTGTGGATCACGTGCTTTGCGGCCAACCGATAGCCGTGGGTGATCTTCGCGTCGCCGGTGGCGCAGCCGCCGAGCGTTCGGCACTCGCGGAGCAGTTCAGGGCCCGCGGCGCGATGGATTGCGCCGTCGACCCCTCCGCCGCCGAGGAGGGTGGTGTTTGCCGCGTTGACGATAGCGTCCACCGCGAGACGCGTGATGTCGGCCTCGATGGCGTGCATGCGCATGGACATCTAAAAATATTCTGTTCCCAGCAACCAGGCTACGCCGGCGATGAACGCCGAGCCCGGGATGGTAAAGATCCACGCCCAGATGATGTTGCCGGCCACGCCCCAGCGCACGGCGGACAACTTCCTGGCCGAGCCCACGCCGATGATCGAGCCGGTAATGGTGTGGGTCGTTGACACCGGAATGCCGAGGCTGGTGGCGAGAAACAGCGTCATCGCACCGCTCGCCGAGGCGCAGAAACCGCCGACGGGCTTGAGTTTGGTGATCCGCATGCCCATGGTCTTGACGATGCGCCAGCCGCCGAAGAGCGTCCCCAGGCCCATCGCGGCCTGACAGGCGAGCACCACCCAGAAAGGCAGCGGCTCATTTGCGGCTGAAAGCCCGGATGCGATAAGCAGCATCCAGATGATGCCCATGGTTTTCTGCGCGTCGTTGCCGCCGTGTCCGAGACTGTAGAGCGCAGCCGAGACGAACTGCAGCCGCCGGAACCAGCGGTCCACGCGCCGCGGGGTCGAGCGCGCGAAGATCCAGGACACGGCGATCATCAGGGCAATGGCGAGCACGAAGCCGAACAGCGGCGATACCACGATCGCGGCGGCGGTCTTGAGAACGCCGCTCGCCACCAGCTTACTGACGCCGGCTTTCGCGACACCGGCGCCGATGATGCCGCCGACCAGGGCGTGAGAGGAGCTGGACGGAATGCCGTAGTACCAAGTAATGAGATTCCAGGTGATTGCGCCGCACAGCGCGCCGAAAACGACGTAGTGATCGACGATGGCTGGATCGACAATGCCCTTGCCTATGGTGGTGGCGACCGCGAAGCCGAACACGAGAAACGCGATGAAGTTGAAAAACGCCGCCCAGGCGACCGCCCAGTGCGGGCTCATGGCGCCGGTGGAGACGATGGTGGCGATCGAGTTGGCGGCATCGTGAAAGCCGTTGAGGAAGTCGAAGGCGAGCGCGAGCAGAACCAGGAACACCACGATTTCGAAGCTGATCGACATGCGGGCCGGGTCTTGGATCAGGAATTCTCGATGACGATGCCCTCGATGATATTGGCCACGTCCTCGCACTTGTCGGTGACCGTCTCCAGGTGTTCGTAGATCTCCTTCAGCTTGATCAGCTCGCGGGTGTCGGGCTCGTTGCGAAAGAGCTTTGCCAAGGCCGAGCGCAGCACCTGGTCGGCGTCGGTCTCGAGCCGGTCGATGTCCGCGCAGATCTTCATGATTTTCTCCGCGTTTCCCATGTTGTTGAGGAGATCGACCGCGGCCTTGACCTTCTCAGCACAGGCCACGCAGATCTCCGCGAGCCGCTTCGCCTCGTCGGGGATCTTGCGGATGTCGTAGAGGAACACGCTCTGCGATACGTCTTCCATCAAGTCGAGGATGTCGTCCATGCGGGTGATGAGCTGGTGGATCTCGTCACGGTCGATCGGCGTGATGAAAGTCGTGTGCAGGAGCTGGATCGTCTCGTAGGTGACGGTGTCGGCCCTCGTCTCGATGGCCTTGATGTTGTGGGCGCGGCTCTCGGTCTCGCCCATATCGTCCATCATCGCCTTCAGCTCGACCGCGCCTTGCAGGATGAGCGCGGCGTGCTCGCTGAAATAGGTGAAGAACCGGCCTTCGTGCGGCATCAGACGAGCAAACATGGAGCCCCCTTGGATCGGGCCGTGAAAGCGGCCGCGCGAATTGTAGCCGAGTCCGGGCGGGAGCGGACTAGCGGGGGGCGCTGTGGCGATGCGCCTGCGGCACGGCGCTTGGCACGATAGCGCCGAGGACCATGCCTAAGATGGAGAACGCGAGGCCGAC
>DATHHZ010000018.1:0-2365 GCA_035316965.1 Burkholderiales bacterium
TCGTGGTAGACGGTGAAATCCGTGGAAGTGAAAGCGTTGTCGCGCCCGCCTGCCTCCGCGACGAGCCGCGAGAACTCGCCCAGACCGAAGCGCCGGGTCCCCTTGAACATCATGTGCTCGAGCACGTGTGCGACACCGGTCGTGCCGGGCGACTCGTCCATGCTGCCCGCCCGATACCATACCTGATGGACGACGGTGGGCGCGCGGTGGTCCTCCTTCACTATGAGGCGCAAGCCGTTCGCCAGGGTGAACTCGCGCGGGTTCGCCTGCACGCCTGAAGCGAGCGCAAGGGCGAGAAAGGCGGCGCGTGCGGGAACCATTGCGACGAGTGATAAAATCCAAAGCTATTCTATAGCGGTTCTTTGCAAACCTTCCTCCCCTATGCTCGAACTCTCCTCCGAGAACACCCGCCGGGAGCGCTCCTGGGCGGCGCGCCTCAGGGACGGGCTCACGAAAACGCGCTCGCGGCTCTCGGGACTGTTCACCGACCGAACCGTCGATCCGGCGTTGTTCGAGGAGATCGAAACCGCTTTGCTCGCGAGCGATGCCGGCGTCGACGCAACGCGGTTCCTGCTCGCGGCTCTACGCGAGCGCGCGAGCCAAGGCGGGACCGCGGCGCAGCTGAAAACGGCGTTGCGGGCCATTCTCGTCGAGCTGCTCGCGCCGCTCGAGCGGCCGCTCGATTTGTCCGGCAAGAAACCGTGCATCGTCATGCTCGCAGGAGTCAACGGCTCGGGAAAGACGACTTCGATCGGCAAGCTCGCAAGGTACTTCCAAGATCAAGGCCGCTCGGTGCTGCTCGCTGCGGGGGACACCTTTCGCGCCGCAGCGCGCGAACAGCTCGCCGCTTGGGGCGAGAAAAACTCCGTCGCGGTCGTCGCCCAATCGGGCGGCGATCCCGGAGCAGTGGTCTTCGACGCGGTCGCCGCGGCGCGCGCGCGCAGAATCGACGTGGTGATCGCCGACACCGCGGGGCGCCTCCCCACGCAGCTGCACCTGATGGAAGAGGCGAAGAAGATCAAGCGCGCCATCGCCAAGGCGGAAACCGGCGCCCCGCATGAAGTTTGGCTCGTGCTGGACGCCAATACCGGGCAGAACTCCCTCAGTCAGCTCAAGGCGTTCGATGAGGCGCTCGGCCTCACGGGATTGATACTCACGAAGCTCGACGGCACCGCCAAGGGCGGCGTGGTGTGCGCCATCGCGCTGGCGCGATCGCGGCATCCACTGCCGCTCAGATTCGTGGGCATCGGCGAAGGGGTCGACGATCTGCGCCCGTTCGCCGCCGACGAGTTCGTTTCGGCGCTTCTCGATTGACCGGCGGCGTGCCCATCATCTCGCTCCGCCAGGTCAGCAAGCGCTATCCGGGGGGATTCGAGGCGCTCAGGCTGGTCAGCTTCGCGGTCGAGCCGGGAGAGATGCTGTTCCTCACCGGCCACTCCGGTGCCGGCAAGACGACCCTTCTCAAGCTGATCGCCGCGATCGAGCGCGCCAACGGCGGCGCGGTGCTCGTCAATGGCCAGAACCTCTCGGCCTTGCGCCCGGCGGCGATCCCTTACCTGCGGCGCAATCTGGGCCTGGTGTTTCAGGGGCAGAAGCTGCTCTTCGACAGGAGCGTGTTCGACAACGTCATGCTGCCGCTGATCGTGACCGGGCAGCCCTACCGCGAAGCGGCGCGGCGCGCACGCGCCGCGCTCGACAAGGTCGGCTTGCTTCAGCGCGAAAAAGCCAACCCCGTGGCGCTCTCGGGCGGCGAGCAGCAGCGACTGTGCGTCGCGCGCGCAGTGGTAAACCGGCCGGCGATCCTCCTTGCCGATGAACCCACCGCCAGTCTGGACGCCGCTTACGCGGACGAAATCATGGAGATGTTCAGCGCCTTCAATCAGGTCGGGGTCACCGTGCTGGTTGCCACGCACGATCGACAACTGATCGGCAAGTACCGCAAACGCGTCTTGACGCTCGACCACGGCAAGCTCCAATGAGGGCCTGGCTGCAGCATCACGGCCTGAGCCTCGCGCAGACGCTCGCGCGCCTGGCTAGGGCCCCCTTTGCCACGACGCTCAACGTGATGGCGATCGGGGTCGCGCTCGCGCTCCCGTTCGGGGTCTACTGCGTCTTGGGCAATTTCGAGTCCTTGTCGCGCAACGCCTCGGTCGATCCCCAGCTCTCGGTGTTCTTGGCAAGGGACGCCGCGAAAACCGATATCGCCGCCGTCGAAGCGCGGCTGAAAGGCGCGAGGGGCGTGAGCAACGTGCGTTTCGTGTCCCGGGACGCGGCGCTCGCGGAGCTCAATCGCGCCGCCGGAATGGAAGAGGTGATCGCGAGCCTGCCTCAAAATCCTCTGCCGGACGCCTTCGTGGTGAAGCTC
>DATHHZ010000019.1:0-17549 GCA_035316965.1 Burkholderiales bacterium
GATATTACCGGTGAGGGCTCGGGATTCGCAACAAAGGCGGCGTGCTAAAATTCCGGACCGTCGAATCGCATCGGGAAAGGCGGCACGTCGCACTGATTACATGACCATCGTCCAACAGGAAGACCTCATCCAGAGCGTCGCCGACGCGCTGCAGTACATCAGCTACTACCATCCGCGCGACTACATCCAGCACCTCGCGCGCGCATACGAGCGCGAGCAGTCGCCGGCGGCGAAAGACGCCATCGCGCAGATCCTGAGCAACTCGCGGATGTGCGCAGAGGGCCGCCGGCCGGTCTGCCAGGACACGGGCATCGTCAACGTGTTCCTGAAAATCGGCATGGACGCGCGCCTGGAGGGTTTCAGGGGCTCTTCATTTCCGTCCGTGGCCGACGCCGTGAATGAAGGCGTGCGCCGCGCCTACCTGCACCCGGACAACAAGCTGCGCGCATCCATCGTCGAGGATCCGATCTTCGGGCGCAGGAACACGAAGGACAACACCCCGGCGGTGATCCACATGGAGCTCGTGCCGGGAGACACCGTCGATGTGGACGTCGCGGCCAAGGGGGCCGGCTCGGAGAACAAATCGAAGTTCACGATGCTGAACCCCTCGGACTCGATCGTCGATTGGGTGCTCGAGACCGTGCCCACGATGGGGGCGGGATGGTGTCCGCCGGGGATGCTCGGGATCGGCGTCGGCGGCACGGCCGAGAAAGCCATGATGATGGCCAAGGAGTCGCTCATGGAGCCGATCGACATGCACGAGCTGCTCGCGCGGGGGCCCCGCGACAAGCACGAGGAGCTGCGCCTGGAGCTCTACGAAAAGGTCAACCGGCTCGGTATCGGCGCGCAAGGGCTGGGCGGCCTCTCCACGGTGCTCGACGTCAAGATCAGGACGTTCCCGACGCACGCGGGGTCGCAACCGATCGCGATGATACCGAACTGCGCTGCGACCCGGCACGTCCACTTCGCGCTCGACGGCTCGGGCCCGGCGGAATTCGAAGCGCCGAGCCTCGAAGACTGGCCCAAGGTGACCTGGGCACCCGCCGCGCAATCCAGGCGCGTGAACCTCGATACGCTCGCGCGCGAGGAAGTGACGAAGTGGAAGCCCGGCGAGACGCTTCTTCTGTCGGGGAAAATGCTCACCGGCCGCGACGCCGCTCACAAGCGCATCCAGGACATGCTGGAAAAAGGCGAGAAGCTCCCCGTGAATTTCACCGACCGCGTGATCTACTACGTCGGTCCGGTCGATCCGGTGCGCGACGAGATCGTCGGGCCCGCGGGTCCGACCACGGCGACCCGCATGGACAAGTTCACCGAGATGATGCTCGGCAGGACCGGCCTCGTCGCCATGATCGGAAAAGGCGAACGCGGTCCCGCGGCGATCGAGGCGATCAGGAAGCACAAGGCCGCCTCGCTGATCGCGGTGGGCGGCGCCGCCTACCTCGTCGCCAAGGCGATCCGAAAGTCCAGAGTGCTGGCCTTCGGCGATCTCGGCATGGAAGCGATCTACGAGTTCGAGGTGAAGGATATGCCGGTCACGGTCGCCGTCGATGCGAACGGCACCTCCGTGCATCAGACCGGCCCGGCGGAATGGGAAAAACGCATCAAGGATTTCAAGATCCCCGTCGCGGTCGCATAGGATCCAAGGCTGCATGAGCGCGGCGCAGACCGGCGGGATCCTCCTCAGGTGCACGGGGGCTTCGCGCGTGTCCGATCGCTTCGACGACAACCTCAAAGAACTTGCCGTCGACTGCGTGCCTCTGGCCGAGAGCGTGGCCGCCTACGCGACGGTCGAGGCTGGGGGCGAGATCTATGCGTACCTCTTTTCGCGCGAGTTCGGCGCCGTGAATACGACCGTGCTCGCTCGCACGGCAGAACGTGCCGGAGACCTCGTCGACCTGAGAGGCCTGAGAATCGGCGCGGCGAGGCTTCAGCCCGTGTTCGATACGCCGGGCACGTCGCGCGGCGAGGCGGCGCCGTTTCACTATATCGTCGAGACCGATGTCGTCGCGGCACACGAGGCCGACTTGAACGCCTGGTACGACAGCGAGCACATGCCGGGTCTTGCCGCCTGCCCGGGGAGCGTCCGCGCCCGGCGCTTCCGCAATCCCGACGGCTCGCCGCGCTATCACTCCTGCTACGATCTCGCGCGCACCGAAACCCTGGGAAGCGAGCCCTGGCTCGCGGTGTGCGACACCGCGTGGAGCGGCCGCGTGCGACCGCACTTTCGCAACACCAAGCGCACGATGTTCAGGCGGCTGTTCGAAGACCAGCTTTGACTTCGTACTTCGCCTGCCCCATCATTCCCGCGGAGTTTCGTTCATGGCAAAAATCCTCGGCGGCATCGGCACCTCGCACGTCCCCACGATCGGCGGCGCCTACGACCGCAACAAGCGGAACGATCCCGACTGGGCGCCGCTCTTCAGGGGCTATGAGCCGGTCAAAGCCTGGCTCGCGCAGAGAAAGCCCGACGTTCTCGTGTTCTTCTACAACGACCACGCGACCACGTTCTTCTTCGATCACTACCCGACTTTCGCGCTGGGCGTGGGCGCCGAGTACGCGATCGCGGACGAAGGCCTGGGGCCGCGTGCCGTTCCCCCTTTGAAGGGCCACACCGGCCTTGCGCGCCACATGGCCGACTCGCTGGTGAACGACGAGTTCGACATCTCCGTTTTTCAGGACCTGCCGATCGACCACGGCGTGCACTCGCCGCTCACCATGTTCTGGCCGCCCTCGCCCGACTGGCCCGGAAAGATCGTGCCGATCGAGATCAACGTGCTCCAGCATCCGATCCCCACGCCCGCGCGCTGCTGGAAGCTCGGGCAGGCGGTGCGCCGCGCGGTGCTCTCCTACCCCGAGGACCTGAAAGTGGTCATCGTAGGCACTGGAGGCCTCTCGCACCAGATGAACGGCGAGCGCGCAGGCTTCAACAACGAGAAATGGGACAGGAAGTTCCTCGATCTGATCGCGCGCGATCCGAGGAAACTCGTGGCGATGCGCCACGCCGACTACATCAGGCTAGGCGGCACCGAAGGAGCGGAGGAGATCATGTGGCTCGCGATGCGTGGCGCGCTCTCGCCGCGCGCGAGGAAAATCCACGAGAACTACTACCTGCCGATGACCACCGCGATTGCGGTGGCGCTGTTCGAGGAGCCTATGCAGAAAGTGTCCGCGTCGGGAAAAGGGGGTGCGCGCACCTCCGCAAAGATGTCATCCTGAGCGAAGCGAAGGATCTGCTTTGAACCCACAACTCAAAGGCGTCGAACAGCTCGAAGGCACTTACCTCTTCGACCTCGCCAGCAGCGCCAAGGCGCTGCGGCTCAACCGTTTCCTCCACGGCTTCACCGTCCCCGCCAACCGCGCCCTCTTCAAGGAAACCCCCGAAGCGGCGTTCGACAAGGCCGGTCTCACCGCCGAGGAACGCCGCATGGTACGCGAGCTAGACTGGGCCGCGCTCATGCGTTACGGCGCGAGTTTCTTCTGTCTCGAGAAACTCGGACGCGTCAAGAGCGTCTCCAACCCGGAGATGGTCGCGGGCTTCCGCGGAGAATCGCTGGAAGAATTTCTCAAGACCCGAAACGTTCCTGGGGCCCGCTAGACTGGCGGCAAACTACAGGACAACGCCATACCGGCCGTCCGCGCTCTTCGTATGATTTTGCGGGGCATTTCCGAGAAGCGTAGACTGGCACGCCAGATTAGATGGTTTTTCGGAAGACGGGAGCACCGCAAATGTTGAGCGACATGGAAACCCAGTACGCGATCGACTGCGGGCATTTCATTCCTGTTGATCCGGCAGGTGCTCCCCCTCAGGCCTCTCTTCCACTGACCAAGGCGCCGTAGGCACATGACGCCCAACAATGGCCAAGCGCGATGAAGATTGCAAAGCTGATCTTAGCGGTCTCGGCATTGCTATTGTCGGGTGAGCTTGCGGCTCAGACCTTTAAATGTACAAATACGGCTGGAAAGATCACGTACTCCAGCACGAAATGCAGCGAGCTTGGGCTGAAAGATGCTGGTGAAGTCAAAGACCGCCTCAATGTGAACCCAGCTTACCGGCCGGCAGCCCGCGCAATCGAGTCGGCGCCGTCGCCCGCTCCCGCCGCGAAAGCCCCGAGCACCGAAATGCCGGCCGCCTCCGCGGAACCCGCCACACCTGAGCGGCGCTGCTTCACCGTACATACGGCTAAGGGCAACGTCACCCGCTGCAACGAGAACCCAGATGAACCATAGGGAAGTCGCTTTTAATCTAGGCTTCGCGTCCCTAGGCTGAAGAATCCGCCGGCAGCCGAGCAAGTGCAATGAGCACCGACGTCTAACCTTCCATCGAGCGGACTCACTCCGGCCTGCGGCCTCCGCGGGCCGCTCATATCAAACGTCAGCCACATGGCCAAGAACACAATCCTCGCCCATTCAGTCGCACTCCTCGCCGTTTGCCTCGGCGCCTCTTGCACCACTCCCACGACATCGCAAGGAACAATACCGGACGCCAAGGAACCGCCGCCGCCGCTCGTGAAGTGGGACGACCTGCCCCTCGAGCTGAAGAAGGCGTCGGTGCCGCCCTATTCGGCCATCTCGTACTGCGCGTTGCGCGCCAGCTCACAGGGTTCGGACCCGGAAGCGGTGAAAGCGGATCTGGCGGAGTGCTTGAGCGCCGACCTGCTGGCGACGCAAAACACCTTCCTCGTTTGCCACCTTGCGGCCAATAATCTGCAAGGAAAGGCGTATGCTGAGCAGCGCAGAAAGTGCCTCATTCAAAACGGGGCGAAACCCGGCTAGCGTTCCGTTAGACACTCATGGGAGCCTGTCATGCGAAAACCCCTCCTCCTCCTCGGCGCTCTGCTTGCCGCACTTGCGGTGGCCGCGCCGCTTCCATACGATGAATCGGCCGACGCCAAGGCAGCCGTTCAGCAGGCGCTCGCCGCCGCAAAGGAGAGTCGGATCCCTGTTTTCGTCATCTTCGGCGCCAACTGGTGCGAGGACTGTCGCGCGTTGGACCTCGCCCTCAAGAGCGGGAGGAGTGCGGAGCTGCTTGCTCGACAGTTCAAGGTAGTCAAGGTCGACATCGGGAACTTCGACCGAAACCTCGACCTCGTCGCCGCCTACGGCAATCCCATCAAGAAGGGGATCCCCGCTGCGGTGGTTCTCTCTCCAGACAACGAAGTCCTCTACGCCACTCGTGCCGGCGAGCTCGCCGATGCCCGGCGCATGAGCGAAAGCGGCATCTACGACTTCCTCAGGAAGGTCACGCAAACGGCGAAGGCGAAGCAGTAGCTAGCGCGCTCGCGCTCCGCGCCAGCCCTGGGGAATCGAGGAAAGCAGCTTCTTCGTGTAGGGGTGCTGCGGGCTCCGATAGATGTCGTCCGAATTGGCGACCTCGACGACCTCGCCTTCGTTCATGACCATCACCTGATCGGCCATGTATTTGACCACGGCGAGGTCGTGCGAGATGAAGATGTAGCTCATGTGATACTCGTCCTGCAGGTCCTGCAGCAGATTGAGGACCTGCGCCTGGATCGAGACATCGAGCGCCGATACCGCCTCGTCGCAGATGAGCACGTCCGGCTTCATGGTGAGGCAGCGGGCAATCGCGATCCGCTGTCTCTGGCCGCCGGAGAATTCGTGCGGATACTTGAAGAACGAAACCTCGGGTAGCCCCACCTCCTCCAGCAATTTGTAGACCCTGTCGCGGCGCTCGCTCTCGCTCGACCCGATGCGATGCACCTGCAGAGGCTCCATTAGAAGCTGGCCGATCGTGAAACGCGGATTGAGCGAAGCATAGGGATTCTGGAAGACGATCTGGATGCGGCGCTTGTACGGCATCATCTCTTTTTGCGGGATGGACAGCAGGTCCTTGCCGTCGAACAAGGCCTCGCCGCTCGATTCCCCTCGCAGGCGCAGCAACGTCAGCGCGACCGTCGTCTTGCCCGAACCCGATTCGCCGACTATCCCCAAGGTCTTCCCCCGGGCCAGCTTGAAAGAAACGTCCTTGACCGCCTTGAATTCCCTCTTTCCGAACAGGCCCTCGCGCGAATAGAAGCTCTTGCCCAGGTGGCGCACCTCGAGAATGATCTCTTCGTCGCCGCGCAGCCCGCGACTGCGTTCCTCCAGACCTCCTCCGGCGAGCGGTCCGGGCTTCAGGAAATCGTCGATCACAGGCAGCCTCCTGGGACGCCGCGCGAGCTGCGGCCGGCAAAGCAGCAGCGCCCGCGTGTAGGCGTCCCGCGGCGCCTCGAATATCTGCTCGACTCTCCCCTGTTCCTTGATCTCGCCTTCACGCATTACCACCACGTAGTCGGCGATCTCTCCGACCAGGGCGAGATCGTGCGTGATGAACAGCACCGACATGCGCAGCCGCTTCTGCAGCGCGGCGATCAATTCCAGGATCTGCTTCTGGATGGTCACGTCGAGCGCGGTCGTCGGTTCGTCCGCGATCAGCAGTTTCGGCTCGCATGCGATCGCTATCGCGATCATCACGCGCTGCTGCTGGCCGCCCGACAACTGGAACGGATAGGCGTCGATCTTAGTTTCCGGCTCGGGAATGCCGACCTCGCGCAAAAGCTCGAGGGCGCGTGCCCGCGCCTGCCTGCCCGTCATGCCGAGATGCTTGGTCAAGACCTCGGTGAGCTGGAAGCCGACAGTGAATACGGGGTTCAAGGAGCTCATCGGCTCCTGGAAGATCATCGAAATATCCGCCCCCCGCAATTTCTGCAATTCCCCGGGCGCGAGCGCGAGAAGATTGCGCCCGCCGTACAGGATCTGGCTGCTCGGAGGCACGGTCGAGTTCTCCTTGGGGAGCAGGCCCAGGATCGCCAGGGCCGTCACCGACTTGCCGCTGCCGGATTCCCCGACCAGCGCGACGGTGCTGTTCACCGGTATGTCGAAGCTGATGCCCTTGACCGCCTGGGAAATGGTCGTCCTGTCGAGGCGAAAATCCACCTTCAGGTCGCGGATGCCGATCAGAGTGCCGGCGCTGTTCAGGGAGGTCATTTGAGCTTGGGGTCGAGCGCATCGCGCAAGGCATCGGTGAACAGGCTGAACCCGGTGACGAGCAGCGCCATGGCAAGCGTCGCTGCGGCGAGCTGCCACCAGTATCCGAGGATCAGCTCGCTCTGGGCTTCGTTGAGCATGCTGCCCCACGAAACCGTGTCGACGCCGACACCGAAACCGAGGAAGCTCAGCACCACCTCCGATTTGATGAAGAGAACGACGTGCAGCGACAGCTGCACCAGTATGACGTGGCTCACGTTCGGGAGGATATGCACGAACATGCGCCGCGCGTGCGATGCGCCGATCGCGTCGGCGGCCTGAATGTATTCGCGCACCTTGTGCTTGAGGTATTCGGCGCGGACGAGGCGAAAGATGCCGGTCCAGCCGGTGAGACCCAGGATCAGGATCACGGTGAGCGTCCCCTTCTGGTTCAGCACCGCGGCGATCGCGAGAATCAGCAGCAGGTAGGGTATCGAGGTGAAGACGCTGTAGAACCAGTTGAAGAAATCGTCGATCCAGCCGCCGTAATAGCCAGCGAGCGCGCCGAAGACGGTGGCGAGAAACGCGGCGAGAAGCGCGGCGACCAGCCCCACGAACATCGACGTCTCCGTTCCCTTGATCGTTTTCTGCAGGACGTCGCGTCCCCATCGGTCTCCGCCGAAGACGAGCGTGGGCGCCTGAGCTTCCGCGACCGACGCGGCTCCGGACGCGGCCCTGATCTCGGCGAGCACCCCGGCCAATGGATCGAAAGGGTTAGCCTCGCCCGCCCTCTCGCCATGGGACTCCGGCGCCGCCAGGCTGCGATCGGGGATCTCCGGCCCCATGAAGGTCTGCGGCGCGTAGTTGACGCCGACTTCCTTCGACCAGTCGGCTGCGATAAGGTGCAGTCCCGACGCCGTCATGAGACCGAAGAAGAACACCACGATCAGGAACGAGGCGAGTCCCACGCGGTCGCGGCAGAAACGCCGCCAGGCGAGGATCCATAGCCCGGGGGATTCGGCGCGTTGCACGCCGATGGCGAGCGCGGCGGCCCGAGTCATTTGAGCTGCACCCGCGGATCGACTACCCGGTACAGCAGATCGGCGATCAGATTGATGATCATCGTGGCGATTGCGACGTAAATGGTCACCGCCTTGATCACCGGAAAGTCGCTTCGCTCCACGGCAAGGATCACTTCGCGGCCGACGCCAGGGATCGAGAAGAAGCGCTCGATCAGAAACGCCCCCGCGAGCAGCCCCGGCAGCTGGATCATCACGTTGGTGATGATGGGAATGGAGGCATTGCGCAGCACGTGCACCCACATCACGCGCGTCTCGCTCATTCCCTTCGCCCGCGCGGTTCGGACATAGTCCTGATTGATCTCATCGAGAAAGAAGCTGCGGTAGAGGCGCGTATCGGGGGCGAGAGATACGATTACCCCGACGATGATCGGCAACAGGCTGAACCTGAAAAGATTCTCGGCAAGGCCCTTGCCCCAGCCCTGGACAGGAAACCACCCCAGCTGGTAGGCAAACACGTACTGGAACACGATGATATAGACCAGGATGCTGATCGACTGGCCGACGGTGCAGCCGATCATGACCATGCGGTCGGTCAGCGATCCGCGCACGTAGGCGACCAGCATCGCCGCGGCGAGCGCGAGCAGGGTGTCGACGACCAGGAGCGGCACGAGCACCGTGAGCGAAGGGCCGAGCCGCGTGGCGAAGATCGACGATACTTTCTCGTTGGTCGCCCAGCTCTCGCCGAAATTGCCGGTCGCGATCTGCTGGATGAAGATCCACAGCTGGACGTGATACGGCCGATCGACGCCCAGCTGGCGGCGTATGTTTTCGATCTGCTCCGGGTTGGAGATCTTCCCCGCGAGCAGATAGGCCGGGTCGCCGCCGACCCAGGTAAACAGGAAAAAGACCAGCAGCACGACCCCGAGCAGGGTCGGAATGGTTTGCCAGAGACGGCGGGTGACGTACGCGAGCATGGGCGGAGCTGCCGCTCAATCGCCTCGTTGTCCGGTGATTTCCTCGAAGAACGCCTTGGGCGAAGGATCGCGGCCGAGGAACTCGCGCACCATCTCGGCGGCGGGCCTTTGCCCTCCCCTTGCGAGGATCAGCTCGCGGAAGCGCCTGCCGGCCGGGGGATTCATGAGATTCTTTCCGTAAACGGACAGCATGTCGAGCGCAAGAACTTCCGACCACATGTAGCCGTAATAGCCGGCACCGTAGCCGCCGACAATGTGCTCGAAGGTGCCCGGAAACTGCGTGCCGGAGACATGGCCGGCCGGCGTCTCGCTTTCCATTCGAATCCACTCCTGTATCGGATCGACCTCGCGCTCGCCGAAAAGCGCCATGTCGTACGACGCATAGAGGTGCTGCCGTCCGTACTGGATGCCGCGGCCGAAGGAATGTGCGGCGCGCAGCCGCTTGACCAGCGCCTCATCGACCTCCGGACATGCGCTGCAATACCTGCGGATCAGCCGCAACGGCTCCACCTTGCGCCCCCACTCTTCGTACATCTGCGAAGGCGCTTCGACGAAATCGCGTTCGACATTGGTGCCGCCATGACTCGCGTAGCGCGTCCGCGAGAGGACTCCGTGCAGGATATGGCCGAACTCATGCAGCAGCGTTTCCAGCTCGCGGTGATTGAGGCCCTTGCGGTCGAAATTGGCGACCAGCACGCTGAGCGGCGTGCGCCTGGCGAGGAGGCTAGAACTGCGGACCCCGAAAGCCGCAGCGTGGCTGTACTTGCCATCGCGAGGAAACAGATCGAGGTAGATGCCGCTGAGAAAGGCGCCGGTCTCGCGGTCGATCACGTCGTAGTAGCGAACCGAGGGATGCCACGGCAGCGCCTTCGCCGGAACGAATTCGACCCCGTACATCTCGCCGGAAATCGCGAACACCCAGGCGACGCTCGCATCGGTCGGGAAATAGGCCCGCAGGGCCTCCTGATCGACGTTGTAGCGGGCCCTCTTGAGCTGTTCCTGATAGAACGGAACGTCCCAGCGGTTGAGCGTCACCTCCTGAAGGCTTTTGCCCAGGCGTTCCGCCTTGAACGCGCGCAGCTCTTCGATTTCCTTGCGCTCGATTTCCCGCACCTTGCCTTTGACTTCATCGAGAAAGCGGTGAACGGTCTCGGGGTTTTGGACCATGCGCCGACGGGTTGCGAAATGCGCGTAGCTCGGCAGCCCGTACAAGCCCGCTATCTCCCGGCGCAGGCGGGTCGCCTCGCCGAGCAGATCGAGGTTGGCGGGCGTGCCCCGGTTGCTGAAGGCGATGTGATAGCGGCGGCGCGCCTCCTCGTTCTCCGCGCTGCTCATGAAAGGCTCGTACTCAGGGTACTCGAACCCCAGCAGGTAATTGCCCTTGTCGTCGCGCCGCGCGCGCTCCAGGTAGGAGGCAGGCAGGCCCTTCGTTTCTTCAGCCGAGAAAGCGAGCCGCGTCTTGTTGTCCCGGATATTGCGCGCGAACACCTGGCGGACCTCCTCCAGCCGCTGCAGGATCGCCTTCATGCGCGTGCGCTTCTCCGGGGGCAGGGCCACTCCCGTGTCCTCGAACGCCTCCACTACGTCCTGCTTGAGCTTGCGATCGACATCGTCGGCGGGCGCGGCGCGCTGGAACCGCGCGTAAATCGCTTCGTTCTGGAGCAGCTCGGTGCTGAACTCGGTGATCTTGAGCAGGCAGGCCTCGCCCGCCGTGCGCGTCGCGGCATCGGGGGACATGTTGGTGAGCACCTCGACCGGGCCCTGCGTGTCCTCGATCAGGATCTGCAGGCGATCCCACGCGCGGAACACGCGCCCGGCCGTCGCTTGCGAAAGCGGCAGCTTCTCCAGCGCCGCGGCCTGAGCCCGCGCATTCGACAGCGTCCGGGCGCACGCTCCCTCGATGCCGCGCGCATTCCATATGGGAATCTGCGGATGCGACGCCGTCCAGCCGGTCGAGGCGAATGCGCCGCAGAGCACGACGAAAACGAGCAGGCGACGGCCCATCACTTGCCGGCCCTGGAGTCGAGGTCGATATACATCCATTCGTGATGCAAGGCCGGATGCCGCTTGAAGCCGATCACCGGCGGTTGCATCAGCATATTGCGATAGCGGCTGTCGCCCATGATCCAGATCGTATCCGCCTCCATCCTGCGCGCCATCGCCCGGTAGAGCTTGTTGCGCTCGGGACCGTCGGGAAGCGTCCTGGATTTCTCGTAGAGCTTGTCGAACTCGGGCGACTGGTAACACGCATTGTTGCTCTGCTGGGTATTCGGGCCGTAGAGCAATTGCATGAAGTTGTCGCCATCGGGGTAGTCGGCGATCCAGGCCGCGGTATGCATCATCAGGCGGCAGCGCTTCTCCAGCTTGAGCAGCTCGGCGAAGCGGTCCTTGTGGATTTCCAGGCGGATGCCGATCGAATCGAGAGAGCGCTTCATCAGCTCGTCGAACTGGCGGTCGCGCTCGTTCGGGATCGAGGAATAGCGGATGAGGAGAGGCTTGCCGTCGGGCAGGGTCCGGTAGCCGTCGGCTCCCTTCCGATAGCCGAACTTGTCGAGCAAGGCATTGGCAGTCCTGGGATCGTACGGGATGCTGAACTTGTAGATCGGATCATGGCCGGCGACGCCGGGTGGGATCGGATACTCCGCGCGCACCGCCTGGCCCTTGCGGATGATCTTGAGCTGGTCGCCGATCTTGTACGCCATCGCGATGGCGCGGCGCAAGGCGATCTTCTCCAGGCTATAGCCGCTGACCGGGTTCGGCTGATCGCCTATTTTTTCCTGCATGTTGAAATAAGTGTAGGTGATTTCCGAATCGACGGTGCGGTTGAGCTTGATTCCGCGCTTGAGGAACGCGGGCCTGAGCTTGCCGTCCGCGGTCATGAAAGTCGGCGCGACGTCCCACAACTGGTACTCCATATCGGTCTCGCCCTTTTCGAAGGCGAGCCAGCGGCTCTGCGTCTCCTCCATGATGCTGATCTCGACGTTGCCGATCGCAGGCAGCCTCTTGCCCTTCATCTGCGCGGCGACCTCCTTGTCGAGCGGATCCTCGCCCGGCTGGAAATCCCAGATTTTTTCGCGATAGCCGGGGTTCGCCTCCAGAACGATCTTCGAGGAACGCGTGTATTGCTTCAGCCGGTAAGGTCCGCTGCCGACCGGGTGGGCGTTGGTATCGTCGCCGTACGCATCGATGACTTCCCGTGCCACCGCGCCGCTGAGAGAGAAAGCAAGGATGTGCGGAAAGCCATAGTCGATTTCCTTGAGGTGAATGCGCAGGGTATGCCGGTCCGGCACCTCGATCCCCGCCACTTTCGCGTCGTAGTCGAACCGGCCTGCCTTCCTGGCCCGTGCGCCGAGCTCGTCGAGCCCGACGATCTTTCCCTCGAACAGGAACGCGTACGGCGACCGGTTCCTGGGATCGAAAAAACGCTTGATCGAGTAGGCGTAGTCCTCTGCCGTGAGTTCCCGTTTTTTGCCCTTGAACGCCGGATCAGTGGTGAAATAGATACCCTTCCTGATCCTGAACGTGTAGGTCTTGCCGTTGTCGGTGATCTGCGGCAGCGATTCGGCCGCGTCCGGCACGAGTTTCGCCGGACGCGCCAGATAGTCGTAAGTCAGCAGCCTGTCGTATATGGCTTCGATGACCATGCCCGAGTAGTAGTCGTTTGTCCGAGCCGGGTCGAACCCGGTTTCGGCGACCTGGAAGGTGACCCGGAGCGTCTTCCCCGGGTCCGCCGCATGGGAAACGGCGGGCAGGGCCAACGCCGAGAGCATCAGCGCCGCTCCGGACCAAGTCGATCTGCCGTTCACGGCCAATGGGAAGCCCGCAAAGGAATGGGCCGTAATCTAGCATCTCTGTTTTCGGCCGGCTATGGTTTCGATACCCGCGTTTCATGATTTGATTCGACCTGAATCCGCTACAATCCCGCGATCTCGAACCAAAAGGGCGGAAACAAGATGGGCTTCCTCGCGGGCAAACGCGTGTTGATCACGGGCCTGCTCTCCAATCGCTCGATTGCCTACGGGGTCGCCAAAGCCGCCCGGCGCGAAGGCGCGGACCTCGCGTTCGCCTACCAGAACGAGCGCTTCAAGGACCGCGTCACGGAGATGGCCGCGGAGTTCGGAAGCACGCTGGTCTTCCCTTGTGACGTCGCGAGCGACGCCGAGATCGCTGCGCTCTTCTCCGAGCTGGGCAAGAGTTGGAACGCGCTCGACGGCCTGGTGCACGCGATCGCCTTTGCGCCGCGCGAGGCGATCACGGGCGATTTCCTCGAAGGCTTGTCGCGGGAGGCGTTCCGCATTGCGCACGACGTGAGCAGCTACAGCTTTGCGGCCCTCGCCAAGGCGGCGCTCCCGCTCATGCAGGGAAGAAGTGGGGCATTGGTGACCCTCACCTACCTCGGAGCCGATCGGGTGGTTCCTGGCTACAACACCATGGGCCTCGCCAAGGCGAGCCTCGAGGCCAGCGTGCGCTATCTGGCTGCGAGCCTCGGACCGAAAGGCATTCGCGTCAACGCCGTCTCGGCCGGCCCTATAAAGACTCTCGCGGCGAGCGGGATATCGGGATTCAGCAAGATTCTCAAGTACGTCGCGGAGAATTCTCCACTGCGGCGAAACGTCACGACAGGGGACGTGGGTAACGTAGCGGCGTTTCTGCTGTCCGACCTGGCGGCCGGGGTGACCGGCGAGATCACCTACGTGGACGGCGGATTCAATACGGTCGTGGGTGCCATACCCGTTTCCGGAGCATCCGAGTAGCTTTGCTACTGCGTCTTTTTTTCCAGCGCCGCGTTGTTGATCTCGACCTTCGCGTCCGCCCGCAGGCCGTCGAGGAAGGACTTGAATTCCTGCGTCCCGCTCGCGCGCCCCAGCTCGCTCTGGACGCTGCGCTGGCGCGTCTCGTCCGGCTGAACGTCCACGACGCGGGTTACGCGATAGATCACGTAGCCGTTGTTCGATTCCATGCCGGCGTACACCGGCAGCTTGGACGCGTCCGCGCCAAAGATCCTCGAGAGGGCTTCGGGACCCAGATCCTGCGGCTCGTCCCGGCTGACGAGCTTGGTCGCGCCGAAGCGAACCGCAGACGCATCGCCCTTTTTGAGTTCTTCGAGTCGTTCAGCGCCCTGCCTTCTCGCGAGCACCAGGGCTTCCTGCTGCGCAAGCTGTTTGGATAGATCGCCTTTCACCTCGTCGAACGGGCGTAGGCTGGACGGCTTGTGGTCGAGCACGCGTGCCGAAACCAGAACGCTCGGGGCCGTTTCGACGGCCTCGGTGTTGCGCCTGTTCTTGATCGAATCGTCGGCGAAGAGCGCCGCGAGCAGCCGGGCGTTGTTCAGCACCGGCACGGGTGCGGATTGCCGGGTCACTCCTCGAGCACGCTGCACGGTGAGCTTGAACCTTTCCGCGGCCGGTCCCAGCGATTCGGGCTGTTCGTAGACCAAGTTGCTGAATGCCTCCGCGGCTTCGGCAAAGCGCCTGGCGGCCCGCTGTTTTTTCAGTTCGCGCTCGATTTCCGGCCGGGCAGCTTCGAGGCTCTTCATTTTCCCCGCCTTGATACCCGTTATCTTGATGATGTGGAAGCCGAAATCCGACTCGACGAGGTCGCTGATCTGATTCGGCTTGAGCCGGAACGCTGCGTCCTCGAAAGGGCGCGCCATCATTCCGCGCGAGAAGAAGCCGAGGTCGCCTTCCTGAGACGCCGAACCCGGATCACCCGAATTTTTCTTCGCGAGCTCTGCGAAGCTGCCCGGTGACTTGCGCAATTGCGACAGGATCTGCGCGGCGCGTTCCCGTGCGTTGGCCTTTTCCGCATCGCCTGCGCCCCTCTTCACCCCGATCAGTATATGGCTCGCCCGGCGCTGCTCCGGCTCGCCGTACTTGGAAACGTTCGACTCGTAATACGCCTTGATCTCGTCTGCGCCGACCTGCTCCGAGGCAAGCAGGGTGTCGACGCTCAGCACGAGGTATTCGACACCCACCTCTTCGGGCACCTGGAAACGGGCGGGATTGCCGTCGTAGAACGCGCGGACTGCCTCCGCGGTAACTTTGGGCCGCGCGAGCTGCGCGTCGACCTGAATTCGATGCTCGGCGATCTCCCGCTGCTGTGCGCGCAACTGCGCAAACTGGCGGGAGACCGCCTTCGATGCGAGCCCGGAATCGGCCAGAGCGCCGGTGAGCTGCTGCATCAGGAGATCGCGACGCAAGGCCCCATCGAACGCCTCGGAGCTCATTCTCTCGTTTCGAAGCGCCGCGTCGTAGCGCTCCCTGGAGAATTTCCCGTCGACCTGGAAAGCGGGGATCGACATCGTCGTCTCGACGAGCATCTCGTCGGAAACGGTGAGATGATTCCGCGCCGCGTGCTGCATCATGAGGCGCTGCGAGATCATGCCCTCGAGCAGCTCCTGGCGGAGCGCGGGCGAATCGAACATCGCCGGATCGAAGTTCCGTCCGAGCATTCCGCGCACGCGTTCCTGCTGCTGCCGCAGCGCTTCGCCGAATTCCTGCTCGCTGATCTTCTGCCCGCCTACGCTGGCGACTTCGCCCGCGCCCGCCGTTTCGCGCTGGGTCCACTGGATCCCCCAGAACGCGAACGGGGGCACGATCACCAGCGCGAGCACGAACTGCAGAAGGCGTTTGTGCTTGGTGACGAAATCGAACATGGTGTCTCTTGACGAAAAAAAACGAACCGCGGGAATTCTGGCGGAGCGGACGGGACTCGAACCCGCGACCCCCGGCGTGACAGGCCGGTATTCTAACCAACTGAACTACCGCTCCGTCTCATTGCTGCCCGGCCAGTTGAGCGGCGCCACGCGTCCGTTCCAACTGGCCGACGTAAACCGGCGCCAACGGCGTCCGGATTTACGGAATGGTGGGTGCTGACGGGATCGAACCGCCGACATTCGCCTTGTAAGGGCGACGCTCTACCCGCTGAGCTAAGCACCCCTTCACAGGAAACCCGACGCCATCGCTGAGCGCCGGGCCGGTCCCGGAAGGGCTGCTAGTTTACTGCATCCTTCAGGGCTTTTCCAGGACGGAATTTGGGAACTCTTGCCGCCTTGATCTTGATTTCCATACCGGTTTGCGGATTGCGCCCGGTGCGCGCCGCGCGCCGGCCGACGTAGAACGTTCCGAAACCGACCAAGGTAACCATGCTGCCTTTCTTCATCGCCGTCTTGATTGCGGTAACGGCCGCGTCGAGGGAGCGTCCCGCGGCCGCCTTCGAAATGTCGGCGGATCTGGCGATGTGATCGATGATTTCCAGCTTGTTCATTCGGCCCCCTTGGAGTTCGGTTGATGACGCATCAATGGGCACAACCCGCCTCCCAGCTGGGCGATGACCGTGGACTCAGCGAAGACCGGTCTCCCGGCGCCGCCCAAAAAGGAACCGGCGCATGCGAAAACTGGGCTTTGCTTATTCCGCGGCTGAAATCGGTTCGTGAGAGCGGGCGCGACATCGCACGCCCGTTCACAATATATAGCAATTGCAAAAGCACCGTGTCAAGTATTCGCGGCTTGACATCCAGATTTTTTTTGCGCGAAGGCGAGAGAAGGCTCGGCGGCAGCGGTCCGCTGACGCCGATGCGGGATCCTTAGAGAAACTTCAGGCGGCGACTATCGCGGTGCGATTCGCTCCGCGCTGCACCAATCTAGTGAGTGACCACCGTGGAGGAAGTCTTGTCGTCGGCGACCGGAGGAACCGGGGGCGCGTCCGACGTGGGCTTGCGCGGTTCCGGCAAGCGCTCGAGAGCGAGCTCGAGCACCTGGTCCATCCATTTCACCGGAAGAATTTCCAGTCGATTCTTGATGTTGTCCGGGATTTCTGCCAGATCCTTCACGTTCTCCTCCGGGATGAGAACGGTCTTGACGCCGCCCCGGTGCGCCGCGAGGAGCTTCTCCTTGAGTCCGCCGATTACCAGGACTTCGCCGCGCAAGGTGATCTCGCCGGTCATCGCGAGGTCCGCCCGGACCGGAATTCCCGTCAGCACCGACACCATCGCCGTGCAGATGCCGATTCCGGCGCTCGGGCCGTCCTTGGGCGTCGCGCCCTCGGGGAGATGCACGTGGATGTCGTTTTTCTGGTAGAAGTCCTCTGGGACGCCGAGCTTGGACGAGCGGTTGCGCACGACCGAGAGCGCAGCCTGGATCGACTCCTGCATCACCTCGCCGAGTTTCCCGGTCGTGATGGTCTTGCCTTTGCCCGGCATCGTGACGGCTTCGATGGTGAGGAGCTCGCCACCGACTTCGGTCCACGCAAGCCCCGTCACCTGCCCGACCTGGTTCTTTTTCTCGGCAATCCCGTAGGTGAAGCGGCGCACACCGAGGAACTTGTCCAGGTTCTTCGGGGTGACCAGGACCCGCTTTTCCTTGTCCTTGGTCACCAGCAGCTTGACGACCTTGCGGCAGATCTTGGAAATCTCGCGCTCCAGACTGCGCACGCCCGCCTCGCGCGTGAAGTAGCGGATGATGTCGCGGAGAGCCGCCTCGGACACCGATACCTCCTCCTTCTTCAGCCCGTTGTTCTTGAGCTGCTTGGGCAAAAGGTAACGGGAGGCGATGTTGACCTTCTCATCCTCGGTATACCCGGATATGCG
>DATHHZ010000020.1:0-3150 GCA_035316965.1 Burkholderiales bacterium
CGTCGAAGGCGGGAGTCATTGCACTAACCAAATCTTTAGGCAAGGAGCTGGCAGGTACCGGCGTTCGTGTGAACGCTGTCACTCCCGCCGCATTCCAAAGTCCGCTTTTCTCACAGATGAAGCAGGACTTTATCGATTTCATGCTTTCGAAAATACCAATGGGACGCTTCGGTGAAGTGGCAGAAGTGACTTCTTTGCTTTGTTGGCTGGCGAGCGAGGAAGCGAGTTTCAGTACCTCCGCAACTTTCGATATTTCCGGCGGTCGGGCGACCTATTGACTTTGCAGTATTGCACACGCACACGGGGCGCTATGGCGGCAGCGTATGCCAGCGGTCGATCAGGAAGGTGCCGGAAACCAATGGTCCACTGGTGGCCGGCTGCCCTCCGCCGATGGTGATACTGTATCTTCCTGGGCGGACCGCCCGGACTCCGTTGCGGTTGACGTGACTCAACTCTCGGGCATTTAAGAGAAATTCAAGTTCTTGGTGTTCTCCGGCCCGCAATTGTGTTCGCCGGAACCCTCTGACCGGAGTTTGACAGTTGGAAGGCACATGGAGGGGTATCGCTGATATCGAGGTCGAAGCAGAACAAGTACTTGCGCTTGCGCGAGGGTGGTTTTGATCGAAAACACCTAGATACATGGAGTGATGCGATAGAGCTTTCGTCTTGAGGTTTAGGCGAGTACTATTGGATACATGTACTTGCGTGAGTCGCGGCAGAAGCGCGCCGATGGGTCGGTCCTCACCCACCTGCAGCTCGCCGAGAACGTCTGGGATCCCGAGAAGCAACGCGCGCAGGTCAAGATCCTCTTCAACTGCGGCCGCGCCGATGAGCCGGCGAGCACCGAGCGCTTGCGGCGCCTCGCACGCAGCATCCTGCGCCGCTGCGCACCCGAGGAGATCGTTGCCGAGAACCCATCGTGGCAGGTCGTGAACGCTTGGGCCTACGGGGATCTATACGTTCTCGAACAGCTGTGGCGGCGGCTCGGGATCGGCGAGGTCATCGCGGAAGTCTGCGGCCGACGGAAGTTCGACTTCGACGTCGAGCGGGCGCTGTTTGCGATGGTGGCGAACCGGACGTGCGCGCCATCCTCGAAGCTGTACTGCTACGAGCAGTGGCTCAAGGAAGAGGTGCATCTCGAGGGCGGGGCCGCGCTGGAGCTGCAGCACCTGTACCGGGCGATGGACTTCCTGGAGGCGAACAAGGAGGCGATCGAGAAGGCGATCTACTTCCGGATGGCGGATCTGCTGAACCTCGACGTCGAGATCGTCTTCTACGACACCACCTCGTTGCACTTCGAGGTTGACGAGGAGGATCGCGGCTTCGGGGAACGGGACGAAGTGCACGGCAGCCTCGACGCCGCACGCAAGACCTACCGGGCACTCAGGAAGCGCGGCCACTCGAAGAACGGTCGGTTCGATGCGCCGCAGATCGTGGTGGGCCTCGCCGTGACGCGCGACGGCTTCCCGGTCCGGCATTGGATCTTCCCGGGCAACACCGTCGACGTCACGACGGTCGAGCGGGTCAAGAAGGATCTGCAAGGCTGGCAGCTCAGTCGCTGCGTGTTCGTCGGCGATGCCGGGATGGTGTCGAAGGCCAACCTCGAGGCCCTCGCCCGGGGCGGCGGCAAGTACATCCTGTGCATGCCGATCCTCCGTGGCAGTGAGGTCGCGAAGAAGGTTGTCACCCGGCCGGGCCGGTACCAGAAGGTTGCCGACAACCTCGAGGTCAAGGAAGTTACCGTCGGTGATGGCGAGCGCCGCCGCCGCTACGTCGTCTGCTACAACCCCGAGGAAGCCGAGCGGCAGAAGCAGCACCGCGAACAAGTCCTCAAGGAGCTCGAGGCCGAGCTCGAGGGCTTGCGCACGAAGCGCGGCGCCTCACACAGTAAAAGAGTGTGTGAGCTGCGCGCCTCCGGCCGCTACGGCCGGTATCTGCGACTCACCCGCGGCGATGCGCCGCGCATCAATCAGGCCGTCGTCGCAGCCGCCGAGCGCCTCGACGGCAAGTTCGTCGTGCACAGCAATGACGACACCTTGAGTGCCGCGGATCTCGCGCTCGGCTACAAGCAGTTGCAGCGCGTCGAGATCGCGTGGCGTTCGCTCAAGAGCGGACTCAAGCTGCGGCCCGTGTTCCACTGGGCGCCACATCGCATCCACGCGCACGTCGCCCTGACGGTGCTCTCTCTACTACTCGAGCGGGTCGCCGAACGAGCCTGTGGCGACACCTGGCGCAACATCAAAGACGATCTGCGCCGCATCAAGTTGGCTCAATTGTTGAGCCCCAACGGCACCGTCTGGCAGGTCACCGAACCCGCTCCAGACGCACTCAAACGTCTGAAATCCCTGCAAATCCTCAAACCCCCGCCGATCCTCCAACTCGCCTGAGCGCCTAGATACACGGCCCTTCCGCGCGGTCCACGTACGTGGCTGTTCCGTCAGCGAAAATCGACCCCCCGTATCCAGGCGGTGTCAAAGTCGGGTGTAACGAACACCGCCGTTTCTGATCACATCCGGCAGATCAGGAAAGGGCATTCGACCGTGCAGCCCGGGTAGCGGGGCGTGAGGCCCGCATTTACGACAGATCACCTCGCGCTATCACAAGTTGCGCCAGTTGACCACTTGGCACGATGGCACTCAGGCGCAAGCCTCGCCTTGGCATGGTGAGCGGCCCGTCGCCATAGGCGAATGATGACGAGTCGGCCCTGCCTCGCGTTGATCTAGAATCATGGCAGTCCTTTGCGCTTGGCGGCATTTGACATTCGCTAACCGAGTACTAATGTAAGCCCAGTGCTTCGCCCTTGAACTGGCGGCTGACGTTTCGTCACTATCGCGGTGCGAAATAATCAGTGCAGTGAGGGATTTGATCGTGAAGGAACGGACCGCCCATCCCGGCAACTTCCCGCAACTTGGCCGACGAGTAGATCCGAACGTCGTGCCACCGCAAGGTACAGCCGAAAGCGGCATAGAAGTCCACGAAGAGACGTGGGGTACGGTCACGGTGCAGCACGTGTACAAGATGCGCTGCGAGTGTGGCCGCTCCTGGTTCGAGCTTGAACTCAAGAAGTTCGTTAAGTGCCCTGGCTGCCACAAGCTCGGCCTGGTTTCCACGTAACAGACCTGCACGCTCTGCCTTAGGCTAATCCGTTTG
>DATHHZ010000021.1:0-2715 GCA_035316965.1 Burkholderiales bacterium
CAGGTGAACGACGTCATCGGCTACGCTTTCCGCGGCGAGCACTCGAAGATCGTGTTCGACTTCGACGATCCCATGGGCGAATCGACCTGCGTCGCTTGCGGCGAATGCGTGCAGGCCTGCCCGACCGGCGCGCTCATGCCCGCTCGCGAAGTCGGCAAGATCCAGGCGGACAAGACCGTGGACTCGGTCTGCCCCTATTGCGGCGTGGGGTGCCTGCTCACCTACAACGTCAAGGGCAACAAGATCCTCTGGGTGCAGGGCCGCGAGGGGCCCGCGAACAGCAGCCGCCTGTGCGTGAAGGGGCGCTACGGCTTCGACTACGTGCAGCACAAGCACCGGCTCACCCGGCCGCTCATCCGCAGGCCGGGAGTTAAAAAGCACAAGGACTTCACCGTCGATCCGGACAATTGGTCGCAGGTATTCCGCGAAGCGAGCTGGGACGAGGCGCTCGATTTCGCGGCGAATGGATTGCGCGACATTCGCGACAAGTACGGGAAAAAATCGCTCGCCGGCTTCGGCTCGGCCAAGGGCACCAACGAAGAGGCCTACCTCTTCCAGAAGCTGGTGCGCACGGGATTCGGCTCGAACAACGTCGACCATTGCACGCGGTTGTGCCACGCCTCCTCGGTCGCCGCGCTCATGGAGGGCATCAACTCGGGCGCGGTGTCGAACCAGGTGCGCGACGTGATGAATGCCGAAGTGATCTTCCTCATCGGCGCCAACCCGACGGTGAACCACCCGGTGGCGGCGACCTGGATGAAGAACGCGGCGAAGGCGGGCGTGAAGCTCATCGTCGCCGATCCGCGCCGCAGCGACCTTTCGCGCCATGCAAGCTACAACCTGCAGTTCAAGGCCGACACCGACGTCGCGCTCCTGAACGCGATGCTCCACGTCATCGTCGAAGAGGGTCTCGTCAACGAGGCCTTCGTCCGCGACCGCACCTCGGGCTACGAGGCGCTCGCCGAGAACGTGAAGAAGTTTTCTCCCGAGGCGATGGCGCCGGTCTGCGGCATCGACGCAAAAACGATTCGCGAAGTCGCGCGCCTCTACGCGACGTCGAAGGCCTCGATCATCATGTGGGGCATGGGCATCTCGCAGCACGTGCACGGCACCGACAACGCGCGCTGCCTCATCGCGCTCGCGCTCGCGACCGGGCAGATCGGCAAGCCGGGCTCGGGTCTGCACCCTTTGCGCGGCCAGAACAACGTGCAGGGCGCCTCCGACTCGGGGCTCATCCCGATGTTCTATCCCGATTATCAGCGGGTGGCGACGCCCGAAGCGAAAGCGCGCTTCGAGAAATTGTGGGGCATGGAGCTCGATCCGAAACCCGGGCTGACGGTGGTCGAGATCATGCACGCCGCGAAGAAAAGGGAAATCCGGGGCATGTACATCATGGGCGAGAACCCGGCGATGTCCGATCCCGACGTCGACCACGCGCGGGAGGCGCTCGCCACCCTGGATCACCTGGTGGTGCAGGACATCTTCCTCACCGAGACCGCCTACCTCGCCGACGTGGTGCTGCCGGCGACGGCGTGGCCGGAGAAGGTCGGCACGGTCACCAACACCGACCGCATGGTGCAGCTCGGAAGAAAAGCGATCGAGCCGCCGGGCGAGGCGAAAGAAGACCTCTGGCTGATCAACGAGCTCGCCAGGCGCATCGGCCTTCCCTGGAACTACACGCATCCGCGCGAAGTGTTCGACGAGATGCGCCAGTGCATGGACTCGATCGCGGGGATCACCTGGGAGCGCCTCGAGCGCGAGTCCTCGGTGACCTACCCCTGCGAGAAGGAGGGCGATCCGGGGGAACCCGTCGTGTTCGTCACCCATTTCCCCACGACCACGGGCCGCGGCAAGTTCGTTCCCGCGGACCTGATTTCCGCGGCGGAGCGCCCGGACGACCAGTACCCGATGGTCCTCATCACCGGCAGGCAGCTGGAGCACTGGCATACCGTCGCGATGACGCGCCGCGCGACCGTGCTCGACCACATCGAGCCCGAGCCCGTCGCGTCATTCCATCCGCTCGATCTCGACAAGGTGGGCGTCAAGCCCGGCGATATCGTCACGGTGGAATCGCGCCGCGGGAAGATCGCGCTCTATGCGCGCGCGGACGACGGCACGCCGGTGGGCGCGGTGTTCATTCCGTTCTGCTACTACGAGGCGGCGGCGAACATGCTCACCAATCCGGTGCTCGATCCGGTCGGCAAGATCCCTGAGTTCAAGTACTGCGCGGTAAAAGTCACTAAAGGCGGGCCGACGCCGGTGCACTCGAGCTTCGGCGGCGGAACGCTGCTCGCCGTCGCGCAGGAGGAAGCATCGAAAGCGTAGTCCCGGAAAACCGCGACAGCCAAACAAAAAGCCGTCGTCGCCCGGGGCTTTCTTATTTCAGACTGCGTGCCGCTACAGCGGCAGCCGCATTCCCGGGATGTGCAGGCGCTGGTCCATGCAGGAAATCTTGCCCTTCGGCTTGGGGTCGGGCCCGAGTTCGCCTTCATTGTTGGGCGAGTTGTCACGCCGGTTGCCGTCCGAATTGGCGGTGCAGAACTTGTGGCCCAACAGGAACGGGCTGGTCGGCGTCTCGAGCGGCCCTTCGTTTCGCAGGCGGGTCGTAGAACTCGGCGCGTTGCGAAACACTTCGACGGTCCTGCCTTCGCGCGTGACGACCACGATGGCGTTGCGCTCGTTCGCGGCCGCCCAGATGTTGCCCGCCTCGTCGAG
>DATHHZ010000022.1:0-19097 GCA_035316965.1 Burkholderiales bacterium
CCCACGGTGAACTGGATACAGTTTCACGCGGAGACGGGGGGCTATAAGGTCGATGTGATCCGCGATGACCGCTCCCCCTCCCACCCCCGCGGCAAGGCGGTCTCCCGCCGCCATTACCGCTATCAGATCCAGGGACCGAACGCCGCCCGGGTGCTCCAGAAGCTCAACGGCGGCCCGCTGCAGGAGGTGAAGTTCTTCACGATGGATGCGATCAACATCAAGGGGCGCAAGGTGCGCTGCCTGCGGCACGGCATGGCGGGGGCTCCCGGGCTGGAGGTGTGGGGGCCGTACGATGAGGCGGATGAGATCCGCGAGGCGATCCTCGAGGCGGGCAGCGACTTCGGTCTGGTGCAGGTGGGGGCGCGCGCCTACTCCAGCAATACGCTCGAGTCCGGCTGGATTCCCTCGCCGCTGCCGGCGGTGTACACCGGCGAGCGGATGAAGAAGTACCGCGAGTGGCTGCCGGCGAACGGCTACGAGGGCACGGCATCCATCGGCGGCAGCTTCGTGTCCAGGAACATCGAGGACTACTACCTCACGCCGTACGCGCTCGGCTACGGGCCGTTCATCAAGTTCGACCACGACTTCATCGGGCGCGAGGCGCTGGAGAAAATCGCGCAAGGGCCGCACCGCAAGAAGGTTACCCTTGCCTGGAACGCCGAGGACCTGCTGAAGAGCTTCGCTTCGCTCCTGATGCCGGGCGAGGAGAACTACAAGTACTTCGACTTTCCGAACTGCAACTATGCCTCCTCGTCCTTCGACAAGATCGTGATCGGTGGCAAGACGGTCGGCTTTTCGATGTTCGGTGGCTACAGCTACAACGAGCGCACGGCGCTGTCGCTCGGTGTCGTCGACCCGGACATCGAGATCGGGGACGTGCTGACGCTCATCTGGGGCGAAGAGAACGGCGGCACCCGCAAGAGCACCGTCGAGCCGCACCGCCAGCTCGAGGTCCGGGTGCAAGTCTCTGCGACCCCGTACGCGCGGGCGGCGCGCGAGGCCTATCACCAGGGCTGGCGCACGCGGCAAATCCATTCGTAGTAGGCTGACAGCCATGGCGGACGAAGCTCCCGTCCTGATCGCAGGCGGAGGGTTGGTCGGCCTGTCGGCCGCAACATTCCTCGCGCAACAGGGTATTCGCTCGGTAACCATCGAGCGTCTGCGGGCAAGCTCGCCACTGCCGCGAGCCGCATTCTTCCATATGCGCACGCTCGAAATGTTCCGCTCCGTAGGAATCGAGAACCGCGTGCGGGAGCAATCGGCGCAGGACTTCGTCCCGGAGGGCGCCATCATCGCGATGGATTGCCTCGCGGGCCGCAAGCTCGCGGACATCATTCCGAACCTGAACGAGGGCGTTGAGGCTGTGAGCCCCTGCCGCCGATTGTTTCTGAACCAACCGAGCCTTGAGCCGATTCTTCGCGACCGTGCACGGGAAGCCGGAGCCACGATCATTCAAGGCGCGCAGATCATCGATGTGCGCCAGGACAGGAACGGTGTCAGCGTCACCGTGGAGTATGTCGATGGCGGAAACACGCGCCAGTTGCGTGCCGAGTATCTGATCGCCGCGGATGGCGGCCACTCCAAAGTACGCGAGTGCCTGGGAATCGGCTTCGAGGGGCGAGGCGCGTTCTCCAATTCAGTCACCATCTACTTCACCGCGGATCTGTCGCCCTGGGTCGGCAACAATGCGTGGAGCCTGATCTACGTGAACAATCCGGTCCTCCGCGGATTCTTCCGGTTGAACCGCAGCGCGCAGGCTGGCTTCCTCGCAATCAATACGGTGGGCGATCCGAAGCTCGATTCGCAAGCCGCCGCGAATGCGGCCACTGACGTCAGCGAGCATCGGCTCATTGATCTCGTGCGCGCGGGCGTGGGAAATCCGAATCTCGCGGTTCGGATAGATGGCCATACCCGCTGGCGCGCGACCGCGAACGTCGCGCAAAAATTCCAGGACGAACGCATCTTCCTCGCGGGCGACGCCGCACATCTGATGCCGCCCAACGGCGGGTTCGGTGGCAACACGGGAATTCACGACGCCCACAATCTTGCGTGGAAGCTCGCTCTGGTCATTCAGGGACACGCGAGTGCGAGCCTGCTCGACACCTACACGATGGAACGCAAGCCCGTCGCCCGGTTCACGGTCGAGCAGGCCTTCTCGCGCTACGTGGCACGCACCGCGCCGTGGCTCGAGTCGAGTCAACAACCTGAGGCCCTCGTAGATGATTTAAACATCGAGCTCGGCTATCTGTACAATTCCCCGATCGGCATTCACGCCGATCCGCGGACGACGCTCGGAGTTCCCGGCTCGCGGGCACCGCACGTCTGGCTCACGCGCGCAGGCAAGCGCCTTTCCACGATCGATCTGACTGGACACTTCCTGCTGCTGGCCGGCGCTGAAGGCCGGTCGTGGGTGGATGCTGTCAGGGCAGCGACCGAGCGATTCGGCGGACTGCCGCTCGAGGCTTACTGCATCGGAAAGGATTTCGACGATGCCGAAGGCCGCTTTCCACAGGCCTACGGAATCTCGAGCTCGGGTGCATCGCTCGTGCGGCCTGATGGCTTCGTCGCATGGCGTTGCGAGCAGTCCGCGCACGATGCGACTGCCGTCCTGAACGACGCCCTGAGCCAAAGCCTTGGGCATCATCCCGGCTGAGGGACTCACCGACAGTCGGCGATCCATTTCGACAGCCAGGCAGAGACTTGGGCGGGTCGCTCCATGGGTGACATGTGACCGCATTCCTCGACCACCGCCAGGCGCGAATGCGGGATCAGGCGCGCCATCGCTTCATGGCGCGCGAGCGGGCTCCAGTTGTCCTCGCGGCCGCACAAGAGGAGCGTCGGACAGCGGATCGCGTTGAGCACATCGGTGGCATCCGGGCGAGTGAGCAGCGCCCGAGTCTGCGCGGCGAAGAGGCGCGGCGAGCAGCGCTCGATCATCGAGAGGATCGACTCGATCAGCTGAGTGTCGGCAAGCCGCGCGGGCATCACCATGTCGCGCACCCACACGCGGCCCATGGCCCGCATGCCCTCGGATAAGGCGATCTCAAGCAACGCACCCCGCCGGCGCGCCTCGCGCTCTCCGTCGGCCCCCGGGGCGCGCGCTTCGTACCCCGTGTCGAGCAGCGCTACGGCACTTACGCGCGCGGCGGCGGTGCGCATGATCTCGAGCGCAACCCGGCCGCCCATCGAGTGTCCGACGAGCACAAAGCGTGACGGCGCCTGCGCGAGCACCGACTGTGCCATCGCGACGAGTGAGTCGAGTTCGCCGTAGTCGGGCACGATGCAGTGCACGCGGTGGCTGAGTGCGTCGAGCGGCCCGGCCCAGACCGCACGATCGCAGAGGAGGCCGGGCAGCAGAACGGCCGTGGGCGCCTCAGAGGCGGTAGTCCTGTTGCCGCTCGGCATAGTCGATGAAGAAGTCCAGCGCGGTCGGATCGGACACGCCGCTGCGGTTGGCGGCCTTCTCGGGAGGCACCCCCATCAGGATCCGCCGCACCGGCACCTCCATCTTCTTGCCGGTGAGGGTGTAGGGGATGCCTGGGAGCTGATAGATCTTGTCCGGTACGTGGCGTGGCGTGTACTCGCGGCGCAGCGTGTCGCGGATCTTGGCCTCGAGTTCGGGATTGAGTTCGACGCCCGCGGTGAGCTTCACGAACAGCGGCATGAAGAAGCCGCCGCCCGGCAGGTCAAGGTTCACGATGAGTGCATCCTGCACTTCGGGGATCAAGCCGAGCGAGCGATAGACCTCGGCCGTGCCGATGCGCACCCCATAGCGGTTGAGGGTCGCATCCGAGCGCCCCAGTACCCAGCAGTTGCCTTGTGCATTGATCTTGAAAAAGTCCCCGTGCCGCCAGACGCCGGGAAACTCATGGAAATAGGTCTCGAGGTAGCGACGGTCGCCCGGATCGTTCCAAAAGCGCAGCGGCATCGACGGCATGGGCTCGGTGATCACGAGCTCGCCGACCTGGTCGACAACACTCTCGCCGAGCGCGTTGTAGGCCTTGACCGAGACCCCGAGCGAGGGGGCCTGGATCTCGCCGGCGTGTACCGGGAGCGTCGGTACGCCCCCGACGAACCCTGTGCAGCAATCCGTGCCGCCGCTGCCGTTGGCGACCCAGAGGTCCTCCTTCACATTGCGGTAGAACCAGCCCATGCATTCCGGGCTCGCGGGCGAACCGGCGAGATTCACCGTGCGCAGCGCCTCGAGCCCGAACCGCTCGCGCGGCACGACACGCAAGCGGCTGAGCTGGTCAACGTAGGTGGGGCTCGCGCCGAAGGTGACGACGCCCGCCTCCTGCGCCATCTTCCAGAGGACGTCAGGGGTCGGATGCGCCGGGTGGCCGTCATAGAGGACCGGCACGGCGCCGGTGAGTGGTGTGCTCACCAGGAAGTTCCACAGCATCCAGCCGGTCGTGGTGAAGTAAAACACGCGCTCGCGCGGGTGCAGGTCGAAGTGGAACGTCGCGTTCTTCAGCATCTCGAGCAGGATCCCCCCGTGACCATGGACGATCGGCTTCGGGAGGCCCGTCGTGCCGGAGGAGAACAACGTCCACAGGGGATGATCGAAGGGCACCTGGGCGTACTCAAACTGCCCCGCGCCGAGCGCGGGCCGATCAAATAGCGTCCGCCAGTGTCGGGCGGACGGGACCGGCAGTGTGGTGTCGTCCGGGTTAAGGTACGGCAGGTAGATGAGGTGCTCGAGGGACGTGAGGCTCGCAGCGATGCGGCGCAGCTCGCTCCGGCGGTCGAAGGATTTACCCCCGTACCGGTACCCGTCGATGCCGAAGAGCAACTTCGGAGAGAGCTGCGCGAGCCGATCGAGGGTGCCGCGTTCGCCGAAATCCGGCGAGCAGCACGCCCAGATCGCGCCGATGGCGGTGGTCGCCAGCATCGCGATCATAGTCTCGGGGATATTCGGCATCCAGGCCACGACCCGATCCCCGGGCTCGACCCCGAGCGCGCGCAGCTCGGTGGCGAGCGTCCGTACGCGATTGCCGAGTGCCTCCCACTTCAGCGCGGTGAGCGGTTGGCTTTCGCTCACGTGGAGCAGCACATCGCCCCCTAAGGGCTCGCGCCGTAACACGTGCTGGGCGTAGTTGAGGCGGGCCCCCGGGAACCATTCGGCACCCGGCATGCTTCGCCGGCCGAGCACCCGCGTGTGCGGTGCCGAGGAGTCGATACGGAAGTAGTCCCAGAGCGCCTGCCAGAAGCCTTCCAGGTCCTCGACTGACCAGCGCCAAAGCGCGGTGTAATCGGCAACGCGCCGGCCCCGCTCGCGTGCGAGCCAGTCGGCGAATGCCGTCACGTTGGCACGGCGGATCCGCTCGGGCCCCGGGTTCCAAAGGAGTTCACTTGGCTGCATGCGTCGACTCAGCTCCGGAAAGAGGCGAAATTGTAAACATGAAGCCCGCCGGCGCGGGCCTTTTGCCCCCTCAGACCCTGCCAGGGGGCTCTCAATCCTCGCCCGCCGATCGATCTCGGCGTACGCTTGAAAGATAACTCAGGCGCCTCGGTTCGCCCCATGAATACCCAATCTGCGGAATTTCCGGCCCCGAGCTCGCTGAAGGTGCTTCCGGGTACCGAGCGGGCGCAGGCCGCCTACCCCTACTACATGCAGTTCACTGCGGCGGACGACGGGCGGTTCTGGTTCTACAACTCGATGCATTTCCCGGAACCGATGTCCGCGTTCGACATGGTGACCGCGGAAGCCGCGTACTGTGCCCTCGGCTCCTCTACCACGCGCGTGCACTGCCTGCCAACCACGCTCGGGATCGACTACCGGATCATCAACGGGCGGGTGTACATCGGCGGCAACGCCGTGACGGATCCAGCGGAGATCGCCCGCCGCACCGGCGAGTTCCAGCAGCGCGCCTTCTACTACTACGGCAACTGGGAGCGCCTGTACGCGCAGTGGCGCGAGAAGATGCTGGCGCTGATAGGCGAAGCCCAGGCGCTTCCGAAGCTTGAGCTGCCGGAATTCGAGCCGCTGGCGAACGTGCACGCCGGGCGCGGCATCGCCGCGAACCATCAGCTCCTCGAGACCTACCAGAAGACGCTCGAGGGCTACTTCCGCATGTGGCACCACCACTTCGAGTTTCTGCTGCTCGGCTATGGGGCGTACATGACTTTCTTTGCCTTCTGCAAGAAGGCCTTCCCGGAGATCAGCGACCAGACCGTCGCGCGCATGGTGGCGGGCATCGAGGCGGAGATCTTCCGTCCCGACGAGGAGCTGCGCCGGCTGGCGCGCCGGGCGGTGGAGCTCGGCGTCGACGGCGAGTTCCAGGAGGGACGCACGGCGCAGGCGACCATGGCGGCGCTCGGAACGCGGGGAGCCCCCGGGCAGGCATGGCTCGGGGAACTCGCGACCTCGCGTGATCCGTGGTTCAACATCAACGTGGGGGACGGCTTCTACCATTACCACCGCTCCTGGAACGATGACCTGTCCATGCCCTTTGCAGCCCTCCCCGGCTACATCGCCCGGGTCAAGGCGGGTGAGTCCCTCAAGCGGCCGATCGAGAAGCTCCAGGCGCAGCGCCGGGAGCTGATCCAGGATTATCGGGAGCTGCTGGGCTCTGAGCAGGAGCGCGAGGCCTACGATCAGATGATCGCCCTCGCCCATCGCGTGTTCCCGTACGTGGAGGGGCACAAGTTCTACTGTGAGCACTGGTACACGAACCTGTTCTTCAACAAGATCCGCGAGTTCGGGTCCCTGCTGGCGGCGTATGGGTTTTTCGCACGCGAAGAGGACGTGTTCCAGCTCACGCACTACGAACTCGAAGCCGCGATCATCGACCTCATGACCTCCTGGTCGAACGGCTCGCCACCGCGGGGCCCGGAGCACTGGCCGCAGATCGTGAGCGAGCGGCGGGCGGCCATCGCGGAGTGGGCCAAGCACAGCACCCCGCCCGCCCTGGGTCCGGTTCCCGACGTGATCGACGATCCGGCGATCGTGATGCTCTGGGGCATCACCCGCGAGAGCCTGGAGTCCTGGCTGCGCGACGCGAGCGGTGGGGACAGCTGCGAGCTGCGCGGGTTTGCCGCCTCGAGCGGCGTCGTCGAGGGTCCGGCGTGCGTCGTGAAGTCGGTCGAGGAGATCGCGCGCGTGCGCGACGGGGACATTCTCGTCTGCCAGATTACCAACCCCACCTGGGCGCCGATCTTCCAGAAAATCGCGGGCGCCGTGTCCGACATCGGCGGCTCGATGAGCCACGCCGCGATCGTGGCCCGGGAGTACGGACTTCCCGCCGTCGTGGGCACCGGGACCGCGACCTCGCGCATCAAGGACGGTCAGCGCATCCGCGTCGACGGTGGCCGCGGCGTGGTCACCATCCTCGCCTGACGAGCCTCATGGCGGCCGGCAGGCACATCGCCTGGTTCGACGAGATCGGGCTCGGCGACCGGGAGCAGGTCGGCGGCAAGGGCGGGAGCCTGGGTGAGCTCAAGCGGGCAGGGGTCGCGGTGCCGCCGGGATATGTGGTGAGAACTGCTGCGTTTGAGCGGTCCCTGGAGTCGCTCGAGCGCGAGGCACCGGTGCGCGCGGCGGTGGCGGCGCTTAAGGCGGACGACCTCGAATCGATCACGGCCTGCTCGAGGGCGCTGCGCCGCCGGATGGAAGAGGCTGAGCTGCCGGGTGAGGTGCTCGAGGAGCTCACGACTGCCCATGCGAGCCTCGTGCGCGCGGGCACCGAGCAGCCGGTCGCGGTGCGCTCGTCGGCCACCTGCGAGGACGCGCTTGATGCGAGTTTCGCGGGTCTTCAGGACACGTACCTGTGGGTCCAGAGCACAGCGCAGGTCATGGAGCGCGTGCGCAGCTGCTGGGCGAGCCTGTACTCGGTGCCCTCGATCAGCTATCGCCTCAAGCGTGGGTTTCCCGAAGAACGCGTCGCGATGGCCGTCGTGGTCCAGATCATGGTGGATGCCGGCACGGCGGGTGTGATGTTCACCCGCAGTCCAACGACCGGTGACCGGTCGGTCGTGACCATCGAAGGCGCCTGGGGCTTGGGTTCCGCCGTGGTGGGCGGCGAAGTGACCCCGGATCGCTGGGTCCTCGGCAAGATTACCGGGGAGATATCCGTGCGCGAGATCTCCGACAAGCTGATCCAGCACGTCGCCGCTCCCACTGGCGGCGTCGAGGCCGTCGCGGTCAGCGAGGCGCGGCGGCGCGTACCGTGCCTCACCGATGAGGAGCTGCAGCAGCTCAGAACCCTCGCGCGCCGTGTCGAGCAGCACTACGGGCGTGCTCAGGACATCGAGTGGGCGATCGATAGGCACAGCGGCGCGATCCTGCTGCTGCAGAGCCGCCCGGAGACGGTCTGGTCGGCCCGGGACGCCGCGCCGATCGCGAAGCCCCAGGAAGATCCGCTGATGCACGTCATGTCCATCTTTGGAACTCGCCGGTGCCCCTGACCGCTCAGGACGTCGCAGAGATCACCCGGCTGCTCGAGGAGTCGGAGTTCGAGGAGCTGCGCATCGAGCACGACGGCTTCAAGCTCACGCTGAAGCGCGGCGCCGCAGTGAAGCGCGAGCGGCCAGATATCGCGACGGCACCCGCTGCGGAGTCAGCGCCGCCAGGCGGTGAGCCGCGCGGCGAGCCCCCGGCATCGCCCACCGACCGTTCGGTCCTCAACGTCACCGCGCCGCTTGTCGGCATCTTCTACCGCGCCCCCAAGCCCGGGGCTCCGCGTTACATCGAGGTCGGATCGCAGGTAGAGGAGGACACCATCATCGGCATCATCGAAGTGATGAAGCTCATGAACACCGTGCGGGCGGAGGTTCAGGGCACCGTCGTCGAGATTCTCGTGCAGGATGGCGGGGTGGTCGAATACGGGCAGGTGCTGTTGCGGATTGCGCGAGGGCCGGAGCGTGGCTGAAATCGCTCTCGTCGACACCTCGCTTCGCGATGGCAATCAGAGCCTGTGGGCGGCGGTCGGCATCGACACCGCGAAGACCCTCACCGTCGCCCCGGTGCTCGAGCGCGTGGGCTTCAAGGCGATCGACTTCACGACGTCCACCCACATGGGCGTTGCCGTGCGCTACAAGCGTGAGGATCCGTGGGAGCGCATTCGCCTCATGGCGGCGGCTACGCCCACGACGCCCTTGCAGTTCATGTCGACGGGATTCCGCTTCATTTCCTGGGAAACGGCGAGCCCAGAGTTCATGGCGCTGGCGTTCGAGGTGCTCGCGCGCAACGGCATACGGCGCTTCTGCCTCGCCGATCCGATGAACGATGCGCAATCCAACATCGCCTGCGCCCGGGTGGTGAAGGGCGTGGGCGGGGAGTTCGTGATCGCGGCGCTCGTCTTCACGCTGAGTCCCATCCACGACGACCGCCATTACGCCGAGGCGGCGCGCAAACTCGCCGCCTGCCCGGAGGTGGACGCGATCTACATAAAGGATCCGGGGGGACTCTTGTCCCCGCGACGCGCGAGCACACTCATCCCGGCTGTGAAGGCCGAGATCGGGGCGAAGCCCCTGGAGCTCCATTCGCATTGCACGATCGGGCTCGGGGAACTGCTCTACATGGATGCGGTGGACTACGGGGTGAGCGCCCTGCAGTGCGCATCCGGTGCGACCGCAGACGGGATCTCCAATCCCCCCTCGCTGCGCGTGGTGGAGAACCTGCGCGCACTCGGCCACACGGTGCCCATCGACACCGAGGCCCTCACCGAGGTGAGCCGCTTCTTCACCCGCATCGCGCAGGCGGAAGGCCTCCCCGTCGGCGCGCCGCAACCCTTCGATGCCGGGTACCTCCGCCATCAGCTCCCCGGGGGCATGATCGGGACCATGCGCCGGCAGCTCGTCGAGCACCGCCTCCCACATCTCGAAGGGGCGGTGATCGAAGAGATCGGCCGGGTGCGCGAGGAGCTTGGCTGGCCGATCGTGATGACGCCGTTTGCGCAGATACTCCTCACCCAGGCGTTTCTCAACGTGACCGGCCGCGAGCGCTACGGCGTCATTCCTGACGAGGTCATCCGCTACGCGCTCGGGCGCTTCGGCCGACCCAACATCCCGATCGCACCCGAGGTGCTGGCGCGGATCGAGTCCATGCCCCGCACAGGCGAGCTCCGGGCTGAGCCCGCTATGCGGCCGGTGTCGGAGCTGCGTGCGCAGCTCGGCCGGGAGCTGCCGGACGAGGAGTTCCTCCTGCGGGCCACCATGCCCGCTACCCAGGTGGATGCGATGCGGGCGGCGGGGCCGGCGGCGCGCCACTACGATCCGGAGTCGAAACCGGTGATGGAGCTTTTGCGCCGGGTCCTTAGACTGCGCAACGTCTCGGAATTGAGCGTGGTGAAGAGCGACTTCAGGCTAGAGCTGCACGGCAGCGCGCATTCCGGAGCGCTGTCGGCGTGAGTTCCGTCATGCGACGCGGCGCCGCGCGCGCGACCGTATCGGCGGGGATACGGGGTGTCGTGTTCGACGTCGACGGCACGCTGCTGCTCAGCAATCGCTCGCTCGGTAACTACGAGGTGTTGCCGGGAGCGATCGAAGTCCTCACCACACTCAAGGCGCGGCACGTGCCCTTCGCGCTGCTCACCAACGGCAGTGCCTACCCGCCGGCGGAGCAGGCCGCGAAGCTGCGCGAGGTTGGACTCCCCGTCGATGACGACCAGATGATTACGCCCTCCAGCATCGCGGCGGATCACATGCAGCGCCGCGGCATCCGGCGGACGCTGGTTCTCGGGAGCATCGGCGTGGGGCAGGCTCTGCGCGACGCCGGCATCGAGACGGTGCACACCGGCGAGGCCGGCGCAACGGAGGTCGGGAGCGTTTTCGTCGGGTGGCATCCGGAGTGCGGAATGAAGGACATCGAGACCGCCTGCCACGCCATCTGGGGCGGAGCCCAGCTCTACGTGGCCTCCGACGTCCCCTTCTTCGCCACGAAGCAGGGGCGCACGATCGGCTATTCCTTTGCGATCACGGCCGCCATCCGGCGGCTGACGCGCGCGCCCATGATCCTGACCGGGAAGCCGTCGGTCCTTGCGCTGCGCTTCGTCGCGCGGAGACTCGGTGTGCCGATCCGTGACCTGGCGGTGGTCGGGGATGATCCGCTCGTCGAGGTCCTGATGGCGCGTCGCGGCGGTGCGGCGGCACTCGCGGTGACGACGGGGACGACGCGCCGCGAGGAGTGGGCGCAGCAGGCCCGCTCGCGCCGACCCCACGGTATTCTAAGCGAGCTGCGGGACCTGCTCAGCTGGGTGTGCCACGCAGACACCGAGTCCGCGAGCACTCGTCCGCGCGCCGCTGCCAAGTCCCGACCGGCGCCGAAGCGAGGCGCCGGCCGCCGTTCAAGTTAAGACGGAGCGCCACGATGTCATTGACCAAGCCTTATGCCGACATCCCCGGAACCACGATCTTCGACACCGACCAGGCGCGCCGCGGCTATCACCTGAACATGTTCTGCATGTCGCTGATGAAGCCCGAGAACCGCGAGCGCTTCAAGGCGAACGAGCGTGCGTATCTCGATGCGTGGCCCATGAGCGAGGATCAGAAGCGCGCGGCGCTCGACCGGGACTACAATCGAATGATCTCACTCGGCGGCAACATCTACTTCCTCGCCAAATTGTTCGCGACAGACGGCAAGAGCTTCCAGTACGTCGCCGCGCAGATGGCCGGCATGTCGCAGGCGGACTACGCCAAGATGATGCTCGCGGGCGGACGCGCCCCCGAAGGCTGAGGGGAGCGATGCGCGCGGCGGTCTACTACGGTCGGCAGGACCTGCGACTCACGTCGATGCCCGAGCCCGAGCCCGGGCCCGGCGAGGTGAAGCTGCGCGTTCTTTACAACGGAATCTGCGGCAGCGACCTGCACGAGTACTTCGACGGTCCCGTCACCACACGCAACACCCCTCATCCGCTCACGGGCGTCCAGAACCCCGTGATCATGGGTCACGAGCTGTGCGGGGAAGTCGTGGCGCTCGGGGAGGGGGTCGATGACCTCGTCATCGGGAATCTCGTTGCGGTTGAACCGGTGGAGACCTGCGGCCGGTGCCTTCACTGCGGCCTCGGGCAGTACAACCACTGTCCATCGCTCGCGATCCACGGGTACAACCGTGCCGGCGGCGGTCTCGCCGAATACACGGTGGTGAAGCGGCGCATGGCACACGCGCTTCCGCGCGGGGTCTCGGCGCTTCAGGGTGCGCTGATCGAGCCGCTCGCGATCGCGTGGCACACGGTGAATCGCTGTGCGGTGAGTGCCGGACAGGTGGTCGCCATCCACGGCGGAGGCCCGATCGGCGCGGGCGCCTTCCTGACACTGCGGCGGCGCGGAGTGGAGGCGATCGTCGTGGATCCGTCGCCGGCGCGGCGCTCGGCGCTCGCCGACCTCGGCGCGAAACAGTTGCTCGATCCGAGCGCGTGCGACGTGGTGGCGGCAATCCGCGATCTCACGGGTGGCCGCGGCGCGGATGCCTCGATCGATGCGGCGGGGGGGGCGAAGGCCTTTGCCGCGATGCTGCACGGCACCCGGGTCGATGGGACCGCGGTGGTGGTGGCGATCCACCATGAGCCGGTCGTCATACCGCCCTTCGACCTCCTGATGCCGGAAGTGCACCTCACCGGTGTGGCGCTCTCCGTGAACGCCTTTCCGGCCGTCATCGCGGAGATGGCCCGCGGCAGCTACCCGCTCGAGGGTTGGGTCGAGACCATCCCGTTCGACGGAGTGATCGAGCAGGGGATTGAGCGTCTGCGCCGTCAGCAGGGGATGAAGATCGTGGTCGACGTTGCCGGACGCTCGGGCCATCTGCAGTAGGAGAACGCGTGTGAAGTGTGCAGAGCTATTCAACATCGGAGGCCAAGGCGCGATTGTCACCGGCGCGGGCAGTGGCCTCGGGCTCGCCATTGCCGAGGCGCTGGCCGAGAGCGGGGCACGCGTCACGCTGCTCGATGTGGACGCCGCCCGCATCGCCGCCGAGACCGAGCGCCTGAGGACGCTCGGTTACGCGGTGCGCGGGGAGGTGGTCGATGTCTCTGATCACGCCGCGCTCGAGCGCGCCTTCGATGCCGCCGTCGCGGCCCACGGCCGCCTCGACATCGTGTTTGCGAACGCCGGCATCGACTCGGGGCCGGGTTTCGTGACCGGCTGGTCCGGCTCGCAGCGCGCGCGCAACCCGGACGGAGCACTCGAGACCTACAGCGACGAGCGCTGGAACCGCGTCATCGACGTCAATCTCACCGGCGTATTCGCAACGCTCCGGATCGCGGCCCGCCTCATGAAGCCGCAGCGTTCAGGGAAGCTCATCGTGACGACCTCCGTCGCGGCCTATCAGTGCGAGCCGGCGGTCGCCTGCGCCTACATGGCGGCGAAGGCCGGTGCGGCGCACCTGATGCGCTGCGTCGCGCTCGAGCTGGCCGCCTTCAATATCACGGTCAACGCAATCGCACCGGGGTTCTTTGTCACCAACATCGGCGGCGGACATGCGAAGAACCCGGAGGTGCAGCGCGCCATCGCGAAGGTTATGCCGATGCACCGCGTCGGTTTTCCCGACGACATCAAGGGGCTCGCGCTGTTCCTGGCCTCTCCGGCCTCGGCGTATCTCACCGGCCAGCAGATCACGATCGATGGGGGTTGGACGCTCGGCATGGCCGATTGAAGGCTAGTCGGCATTTTTCAAAGAGAGGCTCAGCTGGCGAATTCTGCCCGCGCCGCGCCGAGAGGTCCGGCTAGCCGCTCCCACCGTAGCGGTGTGCGTTCGATTATTACCGGTGGCGCGAGTCGTCGTGCCGGTCCCCAACCTGTCATTTCGACCGTCTCGACAAGATCGCTGGGTAGCTCCGGAGCCAGGCTATCTGCTGCCGGACTGGCCGGGTAGCCGCCCGATGCGTGATCAAGAGCCTGAACCGGTAGTGGCGTCGGTCGATCTCGGTTCATCCGACGCATGCCGGCATCGGCGATCCCGCAGCTCATTTGCACAAGGCTATCGAAACCGCGCCGCTTGGCCCAAGGCCCTGTCCATCCATAAGCGTCAAGAGAGACGTCTACAAGGCCCGGGCGGATCTTACGGCCTGGCTCGTCCCACCAAGGCGGATCGATGCGAAGAACATCTGCGCCGAGGCCGGCCAGAAATCGAGTTGAAACGGGGCCGGCAATTACGCGTGTGAGATCGAGTACACGAATGCCAAGAAGCGGCCGGTCTGTTCGGCCTGGCCAGTCGACCTGTGCGCATGCGCCGGTCGGCGTCACATGGAAGAACGGCTCGTTTGCGACTGCTTGGCCCTGCGGATTCGCAGCCCATTCGATAGAGGAGTGCATCGTCGCGGCGCACCCTCCGGCCCGAACCGATGAACTCGACGTTTGAGGACGTGGCTGCACGCTCCTCTCCATTCAACGCGTACCTGAACTGCTGTAGCAGAGTCATGGCCGTACAATTGCTTGGTTCCATGCCAGCTACTCGACGCACACCTCGACGAGAACCGGGCGCGTGGCCGCGAACGCCATGCGCAGCGCCCCATCGAGCTCGGCGCTACGGCTGACCCGCACGGCCTCGACACCCTGAGCGCGTGCCAGGGCGCAGAAATCGAGGTGCGGCAGCAGCGTGCCCGGCGGCGTCGCGAGGCCGAAGTGCGGTGCGAATTCATTGAGCGCGCGATAGCTGCGGTTGTTGACGATCACGAAGGCGACGGGCAGTGCGAGCTCCGCCGCACTCCACAGTCCCTGGATGGAATACATGGCCGACCCGTCGCCGAGGAGGGCGATTACCTTGCGGTCGGATCGAGCGAGGGCGACGCCGACGGCCGCCGGGAGACCGTGGCCGAGTCCGCCGCTCGCACACGTATAAAACGAATCGGGCTCGAGCATCGGCAGGTAATCGTGCATCGGTTCGCGGCTGCTCGGTGCCTCCTCCACGACGATACTGTCAGGGGTTCTGAGGGCCGCGATCTGCTGCAGCAGATACCGGTCGGTCAAGCGATCGGGCGGCATGCGAGGTGCGCGCGCACGGACTGCGGGTGGCGGCCGGGCGGGAGCCTGCACCGCGAGCAGCGCGCGGATGCCGAGCTTGAGGTCCGTGACGATGGAAAGTCCCACCGCCGCACGCGCGGCGGCAGCCGGATCGTCGGTCAGCTGCACGAGTGAGGCGTCCTTCGGGACATGCGGACCGTGTCCCTCGACGTGGTACGTGAAGACCGGAGCGCCGAGCACCAGGATCAGGTCACACCCCTCGAGGCGGGCGACGATCTGCTCGCGGTCCGCGGACAGAAAGCCTGCGAAGAGGGAGTGCTGCTCGGGAAAGCTGTTGCGGGACGAGAGGGGGCTCACCCACACGGCGGCCTTGTGCCGTTCGGCGAGAGCGATAACTTCCTGCCAGGCCCCACCTCGGGCGACCGAGGCGCCGACGACGATCACCGGGCGGCGCGCGGCGCTCAGCATCGCGGCCGCGCGGGCCAGCATCGAGGGGTCGCCGGCCACCGTGATGCTGACCTCGCGGCGAGGCGGCGGGATGCACAACCGGTCCCAGTCATCGACCGGCACCGACACGAAGGTCGGCCCACGGGGAGGCTGCATGGCGGTCAGGAAGGCGCGGGCCACTGCCGCCGGCACGTCCGCGGCGCGCGCGGGCTCGCAGCTCCACTTGACGTACGGCCTCGGCAGATTCGTGGCCTGTTCCGAGTACAGGAACGGCTCGAACGGCAGGATCGAGCGCGCCTGTTGCCCCGCCGTGATGACGAGCGGCGTCTGGTTGCGATACGCCGTGAACAAGCTCCCGACGGCGTGTCCGACGCCGATGGCCGAGTGCAGGTTCACGAACGCGGCGGTACCGCGCGCCTGTGCAAACCCGTCCGCCATGGCAACCACCACGGACTCCTGCAGCCCGAGCAGGTAGCGGAAGTCGGCGGGAAAGTCGCGGAACATCGGCAGCTCCGTCGAGCCCGGATTGCCGAAGATGGTCGTGAGGCCGAAGTCGCGCAGCAGCCCGAACACCGCCTCGCGAACGGTTACGCTCATGGCCTGCATGATGCGCGCACGCCCTCAGGTCGCAAGCTGTGACCGTGCCGCGACCGCCGCAACGCGCCGCGGCGCGGTCTCCTTCAGAGCCAGTGCGAGCAGCGCTCCCACGATTGCGCAGCCTCCTTGCATGAAAAGCGGTGCCGTGAGGCCGTAGTGATCGGCGGCGGTCCCGGCGAGCGCGGGCCCGCTGACACCGCCGAGCACCTCGCCGACGCCTACGGTGAGTCCCATCGACGTGGCGACGTAGCGCGCCGGAATGGTCTCGGACGGGATGGTGCCCATGAACAGCGGAAGCACCCCGCTCGCCGCCCAGCCGATGAAGATCAGCGCCCCGAGCACGTACAGCGAGCCGTGCCAGTAGAGCGCCGCGAGCGGCACCAGCAGGCCGAGCAGGCTGCAGCCCGCCACCACCGGGCGCCGGCCGAGACGGTCGGAGAGCCCCGGAACGACGAAGCTGAAGAACGCCGCCGAGAGTCCGAGCAGGCTCATGAGCACGCTCATCTCGCCCGCCGATAACTGGCGCACCTTGACGTAGAAGAGCGGCAGGAAGGCCCACCCGAGCACCATCCAGGCGACCATGAAGATGCTCATGAGCACACACAGGATCATGTTGCGATGGCCGAGCATCGCGAAGGCGCTCATGGCGGACGCGCCGCCGGCGCTCCCGGCCGCCGGCAGCGACTTCTTCTCCGGCTCGTGCACGTAGCGGGCGATCAGCACCGCCATCACTAGCCCCGGAACGCCCGCCAGAAAGAACGCCACGCGCCAGTTCCAGTGCGCCGCGATCGGCACCAGCACGAGCGGTGCGACGAACGAACCGAGAAAGTTGCTGCCGAAGTTCTGCATCACCCCCATATTGTGTCCGCGCCGGGAGTCGTCCGACTCGCTGGCGAGCAGCGACTGGCACACGGGCATGAACGGTCCCTCGACGAGTCCCATGAGGAAGCGCGCCGCGAACAGCGCGAGGAACGAGGCCGCGAGGCCGGAGAGGACCGAGCACAGCGAGAAGGCGATCGCGCTTGCAAGCAGCACGGCCTTGCGCCGGCCGGTATGGTCCGACAGCGCACCGCCGAGGAATGCCGAGACCGCCCAGGTGAAGGAGAGCGCCGAGGCGATGAGACCCACCTGCTGGTTGGTGAAGCTCAGATCCCTGGCGATGAACGGCATCAGGAAGCTGGCCGCGTTGCGATCGAAGAACAGGAAGCCGAAGGTGATGCCGAGCACCCAGATGAGACGTTGTTCGTAGCGCATGTTGGTTCAGGAGTAAGCTGCGTCCCGGGGCACGGGGGTCCGGGCACGCGTGGGACGGGGGGAGATGTTATGGGCCAGGTGGGGTTCGGCCAGCCGGACGACGGCGTCATCCAGATGGCCTACGTCGTGGCCGACCTGCGTGCGGCGATCACAGCTTGGACCACGACGCTTCGAGTCGGGCCGTGGTTCATCCTTGAGCATTTCACCGGCGAGAACCCCGTCTACCGCGGGCAGCCCTCGGGGGCGGAGGTGGCGCTCGCGATGAGCTTTGCCGGGCACATGAACATCGAGCTCATCCAGACGAAGAACGATGCGCCGTCCGTGTACCGTGAGGTGATTGAGCGGCGCGGCTACGGCTTTCACCACTGGGGCCTGGCGACGTGGAGCTTCGATGCGGCCGTTGCGCGGTACGAGCGTGGCGGCTACGCACTCGCCTTTCGCGCGGCCGTCCCGAGCGGCGGCCGGGTGGGGTACATGGACACCACCGCCGTGCTGCCCGGCTACACCGAGCTCATCGAGCTCGGGGGCGCGTTCGAGGAGGTGTTCGGGCGCTTCTACCGCGCGAGCATCAACTGGGACGGCAAGGACCCCGTTCGCTCCTTCATCTGACCCGCTCATCTCCGACATCGGGCTCATGGCACGCGAGTCCGGCGGCCGTTAGTCCTGCGCGTTGAGCTGCCGCTCGAGTTCGGCCAACGTCCGATAGCAGGGCAAGACCTGGGCGACACTGGCGTTCGGCTCGCGGTGCTCCTCTATCGCCTTGAAAAACTCGCGATCCTGCAGCTCGATCCCGTTCATCGACACATCTACATCGGACACATCGATCTTCTGCTCCTTGCCATCGATCAGGTCGTCGTAGCGCGCGATATACGTGCCGTTGTCGCAGATGTAGCGAAAGAATGTCCCGAGCGGACCGTCGTTGTTAAAGGACAGGGAAAGGGTACAAATCGCCCCGCTTGCACTCTTGAGCTGGACGGACATGTCCATGGCAATCCCCAGCGCCGGGTGCATCGGACCCTGGACAGCGTGCGCGATCTTCACGGGCGAACCTGTTTGGTAGGCAAACAGGTCGACGGTATGGGCCGCATGATGCCAGAGAAGGTGGTCGGTCCATGAGCGAGACTGACCGAGTGCATTGATGTTCGTGCGCCTGAAGAAATAGGTTTGCACGTCCATTTGCTGGATCGAGATCTCACCTTTCGCGATCTTCTTGTGGATCCACTGGTGTGAAGGATTGAAGCGCCGCGTGTGCCCGACCATGCAGGTGAGCCCGGTCTGCTGCTGAAGATCGGCAACCGCCTGCGCGTCAGACCAGCGGTCAGCGAGCGGTATTTCGACCTGCACATGCTTGCCGGCTTTCATGCATGCGATGGCCTGCGCAGCATGAAGGAGTGTCGGGGTCGCCAGGATCGCGGCTTCCACGCCGGGGCGATTCAGCGCTTCAGACAAATCCGTCGTGACATGCCCAATGCCGTACTTTTTCGCCACCTCGCGCGTCCGCTCGAGGTTCCCGCCCACGAGCGAGACCACCTCGACGTTTCCAATGGCCTTGATCGCGTCCAGGTGCTTTGCGCCAAAGGCGCCCGCACCGGCGAGGATGATCTTCATGGCAGGTTCTCCAGGATAAGATGACCCACCGCCGTGTTCGAAGCCGGCACATGATAGAAGCGGTGCACGGTGCGGACTTGCTCGTTGAGCGCGCCGCGCATGATGAACCACATCACGAGCTCAATCCCTTCGGACCCCGCCTCGCGTACATATTCGATGTGCGGCATGCGCGAGAGCGCGTCCGGTTCGTTGATCAGTCGGTCAATGAACCGCTGGTCCCAGGCCTGATTGATGAGACCCGCCCGGGGCCCCTGTAGCTGGTGACTCATCCCGCCGGTGCCCCAGATCTGTACGTT
>DATHHZ010000023.1:0-2227 GCA_035316965.1 Burkholderiales bacterium
GCATCGGCGGCACTTCGGGATTCACCCGGCTCGGCGCGGGGGGCTGGAAATTGACCACGTTGTGGAAGATCTGCGGCGTGTCCTCGCCTGAGAACAGTTTCGTGTGGGTGAGCATCTCGTACAGGACGACCCCCAGAGAGAAAATATCGGAGCGATGGTCGACCGGGGCCCCCGCCACCTGCTCGGGCGACATGTATTTCGGGGTCCCGAGCACCAGGCCCGTGCTCGTCTTGTGGTCGGAGGCGCGCATGCGCGCGATTCCGAAATCCATGATTTTCACCTGGTCGTGCGGCAGCAGCATGATGTTGCTCGGCTTGATGTCGCGATGGACCACGCCGTGCTCGTGCGCGTAGCCCAGACCCTCGGCCACCTGCTCGGCGATGTGCACCGCCTCGGGGACGCTGATCGTGCCTTCCTTCATCCGGGTGCGGAGCTCGGTTCCCTTCAGAAACTCCATCGCCATGTAGGCGATCTCGCCCTCCTCGCCGAAGTCATACACGGTGATGATTTGCGGGTGGTTGAGGCGTCCAGCGGCCTTGGCCTCCTGGAAGAAGCGCGCGTGGTATTCCGAGCGCCCGGCCGCATCGTCCGAGAGAATGATGGTCTTGAGCGCGACGGTGCGGTCGAGAGCGGGGTCTTCGCCCTTGTAGACGACCCCCATCGCGCCGCGGCCGAGTTCGCTCGTGATTTTGTAGCGGCCGAGCTGCGCCGGTCTCTTTTTTGCCACGGCTAGGGCTTGAATTTCTCGCGCAGGCGGCGGAGATAGGTCTCGCGCTGCTTCGCGGAAAGGCCGAGTTTACCCATCGTCCCGTCGAAAACCTTCTGGTGGCCCCCGGTGGAAACCCGCACGGTGATGCCGGTTCCAACGAGGCCGATGACGGCGGCGACGCCGAGCGCGATGAGTCGCCTCTGCCTGCGCCCGGTCGCCTGCTTGTCCGGAAAGAACAGTTCGTGTGTTCGAAGCCCGGCGTCGGTGAATACTCCCGCCGGGAAAAACCCGGCCGCCGTGCTCGGCGTGACATCCGCCAACGCGTCGCGGAAGGACCGCGAGATCAGCACGCGCGAAGGCGAAGCGAATTCGGCGACGCTCGCCGCCACGGCGATTCCGTCCCCGATCACCCCGTTGTCGCCGCCGGAGGCCATCTGCACCGTGCCGTGATTGATCCCGATGCACAGGGGGAGTCCGGCCGCCATTGCGGGCAGCGCGCGCTCGGCCAGGCGCAGCGCTTCCCCGGGATCGGCGAGAACAGCAACGGCCGTCCCGTCCGCGGCGTCGAGCACGACCCGGTTCTCGGGAGGAAGGTCCGCGAGGGTCACGGCCAGCACGGCTTCGAGCTGCGCCCGAAGCCGCGCCTGTTCCTGGACCGGCCTGCGGGCGTACTCCTGGATTTTCAGAAAGACGACGCTGGCGAGGGTCGCGGCAGCGTTCGTTGTTTTCATTGGCGAAACATCGAAGGTTTCGTCGATATTACCTCTTACTCAACCCTTGCGCTTACAATCCCCGACGGATTGCTGAACGGTGACGAGAGGGCACATGACGGAACTCAAGGCGGTCAGCCTCGCGGAGGTTTCCGAGGGCATCAGGAAGAGCGTCAAGCCTGTGAGCATTCTCTGGCAGGCGCCCGACACCATCGCCTTCGTCGCGCGCGGGCGCCGGCACCGCAGCGAGTTCCATTCGGATCCGAGCGACGAAGTCATGTACATGATCAAGGGCGAGATGAACCTGCACTACCTGACGCCCGAAGGCGCGGAGAAGGTGGCGCTGGTCCGCGAGGGCGAGATCATCTACTGCCCGGCCGGCGTGCGGCACTCGCCGCGCTTCTCGCCCGACTCGTTTCTGCTCGTGCTGGAGCGCAAGCGCCGCTACGAGGAGAGGGACCGCTTTTTCTGGTACTGCGAGAAGTGCCACGCCCAGCTGTACGAAGCGGTCCGGCACGTCGCCGACTACCGCGAGGACCCGGTGTCGCGCGTCTACGAGGAGTTCTATTCGGAAGAATCGCGCCGCACCTGCGGAAAGTGCGGCCACGTCACGCCGAGGCCTGCCGGCTAGCGCAGCCGTCAGTATCCGGTGGCAGCCGGCGGAGGCATCTCTTTCGCCGACCGGGTCAGGCTGCAATGGGCGCAGTTTTGCCTGAGCGGCTTGAAGAAGTACCAGTTCTCGAAGAACGCCCTGTTGCAGCGGGGACATGCAAAGCCCGCCATCCGGCTTCCAGCCCAGGCGATCGCG
>DATHHZ010000024.1:0-3837 GCA_035316965.1 Burkholderiales bacterium
GTCTCCTTCTGTCGGTTGTTCCTCGGGGCGTTGGCGGGGCGACAAGATCGCTCTTGATGTCCACTCCAACATCCGCTATTCGTTCTCCGTGCATCCCACTAGGAGCAAGACCGATGCCAGGAAAAGCATGACTTTTTACCGGGGACTTCGGCCACCTTCCCGGGCAAGCCATTTGATACGATGGACCCGAACGATCAATCGTCGAGCCGCCGCTGGACTTCGCGTACGCCGCGCTGAACCGTATCGTCCGGATCGACCGGGGCGAGGTCGCCGCGTCGCTGTGGTCGTTCGCCTGCTTCTTCTTCGTGTTGTGCGGCTACTACGTCCTACGGCCGCTGCGCGACGAGATGGGCGTGCAGGGCGGAGTTGAAAACCTTCCCTGGCTCTTTTCGGCGACCTTCGAAGAACTTCATCGACACGGTCGTGTTCCGGAGCGGCGACGCCGCAAGCGGCTGGGTCTACGCTGCGCTGAAAAGCCTGGGGCTCGGCCTCGCCGGCCTTGCCGCCGCGGCGGTCCCCGGCGTGATCCTGTGGCTTCTCCTCGGCCTGTGGCTGGGAAGACAGCACGTTCGGAAGAGCGCTGCGTGCGGGTGCCCTGATCAAAGGAACTAGAGCGTCTCCGTGCGTGCGCGCGCCGGCACCACGCGGTGCGCGGGAAACTTCGCACTGAAGCGGCTGCCCGTTCCCGGCGTGCTGTCGATCTCGAGGGTCGCCTGGTGCCGCGCCAGGGCATGCTTGACGATGGCGAGTCCCAGGCCCGTGCCGCCCGTTTCGCGCGAGCGGCCGCGGTCCACCCGGTAAAAGCGCTCGGTGAGCCGGGGGATGTGCTCGGCTTCGATGCCGACACCCGTGTCTTCCACCGTGAACTCGGCACCGTTCTGCGAGCCACGCCAGATCAGGCGGACATCGCCCCCGGGCGGTGTATAGCGCACGGCGTTGCTCGCGAGGTTGCCGAAGGCGCTGGCGATCTCGGATTCGGTCCCGAGCAAGTCGAAGCCCGGCTCGGCGTCGAGCGTGATGCGTTGGCGGCCCGCCGAGAGCGCCTGTGCTTCGCTGTGTATCCGGGAAAGCAGCGACACCATATCGACGTGCTCGTCGTGCGGCGGTTCGGGCGCGGATTCGAGAGTGGACAGCGTCAGCAGGTCGTCGATGATGCGCTGCATGCGCCGGCTCTGCTCCGCCATCAGGTTCAGGTAGTCGCGCGAACGTGCCGGATCGAGCTTGAGTTCCCGCACCGTCTCCAGGAACCCCACCAGCACGGTGAGCGGGGTACGCAGCTCGTGCGAAACGTTCGCGACGAAGTCCCGGCGCATGGTCTCCAGGCGCGTGCCCTGCGTAATGTCGCGCGAAAGCAGCAGCCGCTGCGAGTCGACGTAGGGAACGAACTGCACGGAAAGAATGAGGCCGTCCCGCGTCGTCTTCAGCTGCAGGGGCTTGGAGAACTCGCCGGCAGCGACATACTCGACGAATTCCGGCTGACGCACGAGATTGGTGATCGGGTGGCCGACATCGGCTTCGGCGCCGATTCCGAAATGCGCTTCGCAGGAATCGTTGCACCAGACGATGCGGTATTCGGCGTCGAGGATCGCGACGCCGTAGGGAAGCGCCCGGCCTGCCTGACGGGAGCGGGCGAGCGAGTGCGCCAGCTGGCGGTTCCGCGCCGTCTCGGCGCGCTGCCGGCGGTACAGCAGCGTGAACACTTCCTCCCAGACGCCCGTGCCCTCCGGGACAGTTTCGGTGAGCGAGCGCGAGGCCCATTGGCGAAGCAGGTTGAGATGGCGAACGTGGTGGACGAGCAGGCCAGCGAGTCCCAGCGAAAAGAACGACCACCCCCAGCCCGCCCCGAAGAGGAGGCCCGTTCCAAACCCGAGAACTGCGAGGAGAAGAACGACGACTGCGGTTCGGATCAGGATACTGCTCATGTATAGCTATCCGAGGAGCACTAAGAGCCACACCACTGCGACGTTGATAAGGCTCAGGAATACCGCAGCGCTGCCGATGTCCTTCGCCCGCTTTGCGAGGAGGTGATTTTCCAGGGAAATCCTGTCGACCGCGGCCTCCAACGCCGAATTGAGCAGTTCCACGATCAGCACCAGCAGGACGCTCGCGATCATCAGCGCTCTCTCGGTTCCGCCTATGGGGATGAGGAGGGCCGTCGGAATCAGCAGAGCGGCAAGCAGGCATTCCTGGCGGAACGCATCTTCGTGCCGAAACGCGGAGGCCATGCCCTGGAGCGAATACCGGAGCGCGTTCCACAAGCGCTCTACCCCGGTCTTGCCCTTGAAGGGACTTTCCTGCATTAAAGAGTGCCTCCCGACAGCTTACTTGTCTGCGGCGAGCACCGCGAGCAGGTGCTCCTGCGCCGAGCGCGGTATCCGGCCGCGGGACTTTCTTCTTTGGTAGTTGCCGTCCGAATCCATCTCCCATGCCTGGCTGTTATCGGACAGATAGGGTTTGAGGCCTTCCTGGATGACGCGCTCCTTGACCTTGCGGTCGAGGACGGGGAAGCACAACTCGATGCGCCCGAAGAAATTGCGTCCCATCCAGTCGGCACTGGAAAGGTAGAGATTGTCCTCTCCGCCGTTAAGGAAGTAGAAGATGCGCGAGTGCTCGAGGAACCGCCCGATGATAGAGCGCACACGGATGTTCTCGGACAGCCCCGGGATTCCGGGCCGCAGCGAGCATACGCCGCGCACGATCAGGTCGATTTTCACTCCGGCCTGCGACGCCCGGTAGAGCGTCTCGATCACCCTGGGTTCGATCAAGGCGTTCATTTTTGCGATGATGTGCGCGGGCTTCCCGGCACGCGCATGGTTGGCTTCACGTTTGATCGCCGTGAGCACGCGCTTGTGGAGCGAGAACGGCGAAATCCAGAGGTAGTGGAGCCGGCGCGCGCGTCCGAGTCCGGTGAGCTGCTTGAAAACCTCGTTGACGTCCTCGCAGATTTTCTCGTCTGCCGTCAGCAATCCGAAATCCGTGTAGAGCCTCGCGGTGCGGGGGTGATAGTTGCCCGTGGAAACATGCGCGTAGCGCCGCAGCCTGCCCTCTTCGCGGCGCACCACGAGCGACATCTTGGCGTGTGTCTTGTACCCGACCACGCCGTACACCACGTGCGCGCCCACTTCCTCGAGCTTCGCCGCCCAGTTGAGGTTCGCTTCCTCGTCGAAGCGCGCGAGCAGCTCCACCACGACCGTGACTTCCTTGCCGCGCTGCGCGGCGTCGATCAGGTACTTCATCAGGACCGAGTCGGTGCCGGTGCGATACACCGTCTGCTTGATCGCGACCACGCTGGGATCGTCGACCGACTGCTCCAGGAAGTCGATCACGGGGTTGAACGATTGAAAAGGATGGTGCAGCAGGACGTCGCCTTTCCGGATGACACGGAACAGGTCGGGACTTTTTTCCAGCTGTTTCGGCACACCCGGGACGAACGCGGCAAACTTGAGCGCGGGTTTGTCGACCAGATCGGGGACCTGCATCAAGCGCACCAGGTTCACGGGCCCGTCGACGCGGTACAGATCGTCCGCGGTGAGCTGGAACTGCTCGAGGAGAAACTGCTCGAGCTCGGCGGGTATATTGTCGGCGACTTCGAGCCGCACCGAATCTCCGAAATGGCGCTGCGAGAGCTCTCCGGCGAGTGCGGTGCGAAGGTCCTTGATCTCCTCCTCGTCCAGAAACAAATCGCTGTTGCGGGTGACCCGGAACGGGTACGAGCCCCGCACGGTCATGCCCTGAAAGAGCGCCTGCACGAATGCCTGAAGGATCGAAGTCAGCAGCACGAAGACCTGACCCTTGCCGGCGCTGGCTTTCGGCAACTGGATCACCCGCGGCAGGGCC
>DATHHZ010000025.1:0-2004 GCA_035316965.1 Burkholderiales bacterium
CCTCTCACCGTTGCACGCTCAGACACCGGCAACCCGCGCTCGGCGATCCAATCCAGAACTTCGCTGTGACGCCGGAAGCCGCGGGAGTCGCCCAGGCCGTAAGCGAAAAAGCGCAGCGGACGCGACGCGGTGATTTTCGGGTCGAGCTGTCGGAGGCTTCCCGCCGCGGCGTTGCGGGGGTTGGCGAACTCCTTTTCTCCTCGCTCGCGCTGCGGCTTTTTTCCTGATGGCCGTCGCGGAGAAGGCGCGCCAGCGCGCGGAAACGCTTCGCCGCGAGATCGAGACCCACAACTACCGCTATTACGTGCTCGACTCGCCGACCATCCCGGATGCGGAGTACGACAAGTTGTTCCGCGAGCTGCTCGAACTGGAGCGGGCCCACCCCGAGCTTCTCACGCCGGATTCGCCGACTCTCCGGGTCGGCGGGACGCCGCTCAAGGAGTTTCCACAGGTAACCCATCGCACGCCGATGCTTTCGCTCAACAACGCTTTTACCGAGGCAGACGTGATCGGGTTCGATCGACGGGTTCGCGAGGGCCTAGGCCAGGACGAGATCGAGTACGCGGCGGAGCCGAAATTCGACGGCCTGGCGATCAGTCTCTTGTACGACCGCGGCCGCTTCGTGCGAGGTGCGACACGGGGCGACGGTTATACCGGAGAGGACGTGACGGCGAACCTGAGGACGGTGCGCTCGATCCCGCTCAAGCTGCGCGGCGCGCGGCCGCCCGCCTCGGTCGAGGTGCGCGGGGAGATCATCATGTACAAGGCGGATTTCGAGCGGATGAACGCACGCCAGCGCGAACGAGGAGAAAAGGAGTTCGCCAACCCCCGCAACGCCGCTGCGGGCAGCGTCCGGCAGCTCGATCCGAAAATCACCGCTGCGCGCCCGTTGCGCTTTTTCGCCTACGGTCTGGGGGACCCCAGCGGCACGGCGTTGCAGCGTCACAGCGAAGTTCTAGACTGGATCGCGGACAAGGGGCTGCCGGTGTCCGCGGAGCGCGCCACGTTGAGAGGGGTGTCCGGGCTGTTCGGCTTTTACCGGAGCATGGGCGAGAAGCGGGATAAGCTGCCCTACGCGATCGACGGGGTGGTCTACAAGGTCAACCGGCTCGACTATCAGCAATCGCTCGGTTTCGTGTCGCGCGCGCCGCGGTTCGCGCTGGCGCACAAGTACCCGGCCGAAGAGGCGCTGACCGAGGTCATCGATATCGAGGTGCAGGTCGGGCGGACCGGAGTATTGACCCCGGTGGCGCACCTGAAACCCGTGAGCGTGGGCGGTGTCACCGTGACCAACGCCACGCTCCACAACGAAGACGAAGTGCGCAGAAAGGATGTCTGGCGAGGGGACACCGTCGTAGTGCGACGGGCGGGGGACGTGATTCCGGAAGTGGTGAGCGTCTCCAAGGCCGGCCCTCGGGCGCCGTCCGATCGATTCCAGATGCCCGCGCGGTGCCCGGTCTGCGGGTCCGAAGTCGTGCGCCTGGAGGGCGAGGCTGCGGCGCGCTGCACCGGTGGGCTGTTCTGCCGAGCCCAGCGCAAGCAGGCTCTGCTGCATTTCGCCTCCCGTCGGGCGATGGACATCGAAGGTCTCGGCGAGAAGCTCGTCGATCAGCTGGTCGACCTGGAAATCGCGCGAACGCCTGCGGATATCTATCGGCTCGACCCGGGCACGCTCGCCGGACTGGAAAGAATGGGCGAGAAGTCGGCGCAGAACGTCGTCGCGGCAATCGAGAAATCAAAAAACCCGACTCTTGCCCGCTTCGTTTACGCGCTGGGAATTCCGGGAATCGGAGAGGAGGTCGCCAAAATTCTCGCGAAGCACTTTGTCAGTCTGGACGCCTTGCTCGATGCCGACTGGGCCGGCATCGCCGAAAAGAAAAAGGAAATCCAGAAAGAGAACGCTGCGCGAAAAAGACGGGGAGAAGCACCGCTTCCGCCGGTGCTCGAAGGCATCGGGCCGGAGTTGATGGAGAGCTTGAGGAAGTTTTTCTCGCAGGAGCATAA
>DATHHZ010000026.1:0-4229 GCA_035316965.1 Burkholderiales bacterium
CACGACACCCACCACCGCTTACCGCGGCGCCGGCCGGCCCAACGTCTGCTATCTCGCGGAGCGGCTGGTCGAGGAGGCCGCCCGCGAGATGAAGATCGACCGCCTGGAGCTGCGCCGGCGCAACCTGATCCCGAAGGAGGCATTCCCGTATCAGACGCCGCACCCCCATTCGGTATACGACAGCGGCGATCCGCACGGTCTGGTGGACGAAGCGGTGAAACAGGCCGAATGGAAAACCTTCGACGCGCGCCGCGCGGAATCGAAGAAGCGCGGAAAGCTGCGCGGGATCGGCTGCGGGGCATTTATCGAGCCCGCGGGGGCGGGCGGGGCGCCGAAGGAAGAGGCGATGATCAAGTTTGGCGAATCCGGCAATGCGCTTCTATATGTCCTGGCCGGCCCGTCCGGACAGGGCCACGAGACGGTGTACCCAGAGGTCGTGGGCGAAGCGCTCGGCATGGATCCGGAAAAGATCACGCTACGGGCAAGCGACCCGGACGGGCCGCGCCTCGTTGGCGAGGGCACGATCGGCTCGCGCTCGATGATGGCGCACGGCGGAGCGCTCCTGGTGGCGGCGCGCGAGGTGGTTCGCAAAGGCACCGCGCTCGCCGCAAAAGACCTGGAAGTCGCGCCGAACGATCTGGAATTCGCGAAGGGCCGCTACCGCGTGAAAGGCACCGATGTCTCGATCGGAATGGAGGACCTCGCGAAGAAATACGGGAGCGCCCTCGACTCGGGCGGCGAGATCCCGCTACCGCGCTCCTTTCCCAGTGGCGCACACGTGGCCGAGGTCGAGATCGACCCCGAGACGGGCGTCGTGGAAATCCTGCGCTACACCGCGGTGGACGATTGCGGTCGGATCATCAATCACGTCTTGCTCGACGGACAGTTGCACGGCGGCATCGCGCAGGGCATCGGGCAGGTGATGGGCGAGCATGCGATCTACGACCCGGCCTCGGGCCAACTTCTCAACGGCACGTTCATGGATTACGAAATGCCGCGTGCCGACGGCATGCCCGAGATCCGGCTCTACGACCGTTCGATCCCGTCGCCCGGCAATCCGCTCGGCGTAAAAGGCGCGGGCGAAGCGGGCACGACCGGCGCCGTACCGACCGTCGCGAACGCGGTGATCGACGCGCTGCGGCCGCTCGGTATCCATCACCTGGATTTTCCCTATACGCCGGATCGTGTCTGGCACGCGATCCGGGCGACCAGAAGCCGCTGAGAAACTCCCGCGCCTCTCGTCAGCGCGACTCCCTCAGGCGTTCTCGAGCAGGATGCGGATGACGCTTTTCGGATCGGTGATCATGCAGTCGTGGCCGGTCGCGAGCTCGTAGTACTTCCAGGCTGGATCGTCGCGGAGGCGTGCAGCGAACTGGTCGAACGAACCGGTCGGCGGGTTGGTACAGTGAACGTAAGTGCGCTTCAGGCTCGCCCCGCCGTCTCCGGTGAAATGCACGGGCTGGGCGAAGGTGCGGTAGGACTGTCGCATTTCGTGGCGCGTGGCCCAGGCGACGTCCTGCGGCTCGGTCACCCCGAAAATCGCCAGCGGCAGCGGATCGACGAATCCGCCTATTTGGCCTTGATTGATCAGCGTGCGGCGATCCGGATGCAGGTAGTCGAGCAGGCATTTTCCGTTTTCGGGCAGGAAAGCGTCCAGATACACGACGCGGCGCAGTCGTGAGGCCGCTCGGTCGGCGACGCCGGTGACGACCATTCCGCCATAGCTGTGCCCGACCAGGACGACCTTGTCGAGCTCTTCGGCTTCGAGGAGATTGACGACGTCGGCGATGTGGGTGGCGAGATCGATCGCCGGGTTCGCAAGATGCGCGCGCTCGCCGAGGCCCGTAAGAGTGGGCGCGTAGACCTCATGACCAGCCGCCCGCAGAGCCGGCACCACTTTCTTCCAGCACCAGCCTCCGTGCCAGGCGCCATGCACGAGCACGTACGTTGATTTATGCGGCGTCCGCACATGTCCGGAGACGCGTTTGCGCGAACGGGGTTTAGCGCGATGCTTTGCAGTTTTTGAGCGCGGCACGTCGGTCAGCCGATCTCCCGGCGCACGAGCGCGGCCCCGGAGGCGAGGGCCTTCAGCTTGCCCAGCGCGACCTCGCGCGCGAGCGGCACCATGCCGCAGTTGGTGCACGGATAGAGCTTCTCCGGCGGCACGAATCTCATTGCCGAGCGGATCGTCGCCGCGACCTGCTCGGGCTTCTCGACGGTGTCGTTCGCGACGTCGATGGCGCCGACCAGGACATCCTTGCCCTTGAGAAGCGCGAGCAACTCGAGCGGAACGTGCGAATTCACGCACTCGAGCGAGACTTGGGCGATCTTCGATCGGGCGAGCAGAGGAAAGGTGGACTCGTATTGCCGCCATTCGGAACCGAGGGTCCTCTTCCAGTCGATGTTCGCTTTGATTCCATAGCCATAGCAGATGTGCACGGCGGTCTTGCACTTGAGGCCCGCCGCGGCCGCTTCCAGCGTCTCGATGCCCCAGGCGGCGACTTCGTCCATGTAGACGTTGAAGGCCGGCTCGTCGAACTGGATCACGTCGGCGCCCGCCCGCTCGAGCTCGCTCGCCTCCTGGTTGAGGATGGCGGCGAATTCGCGCGCGAGCTTCTCGCGGCTGCGGTAGTAGTCGTCGTAGAGCGTGTCCACCATCGTCATCGGACCAGGGAGGGAGAGCTTGATCGGGCGCTTCGTCTGCCCTCGGAGGAAGCGAAGGTCCTCGACGAACACCGGTTTGCCGCGCCCCACGGGTCCCACCACCACCGGCACCTCCGCGTCGTAGCGATTGCGGATGCGCACGGTGCGCTTGTGCTCGAAATCGACGCCCTTCAAGCTCTCGATGAACGTCGTAACGAAGTGCCTGCGTGTCTGCTCGCCGTCTGTGACGATATCGATGCCTGCGGCTTCCTGATCGGCGAGCAGGAGGCGCATGGCATCGCGCTTGCCTTCCTCGAGGAGATCCCCTTCGAGGAGCCACGGCGCCCAGAGCTTTTTCGGTTCTGCGAGCCAGCCCGGCTTGGGAAGACTGCCGGCGATCGTAGTTTGCAGCAGCAAAATGGCCTACGCGCGCGCAGCGACGTCCCACGAGGCGAAGCCGCAGCCGACGTACACCTCGGGACAGTTGCAGTAGCCGATCAGCTCGAAGCCACGCTTGCCTGCGGCACCGTGTGCCGCGACCCAATTGCGGATCTCGGCCGCGCCGTTACCGATAGTGGGCAGGCGCTCGTTCAGGAAGTCGATCAAAGGACGCTCGTCGCCCTTCTCGAAATGGCGGATGCATTCCCGGTCGAACGGCTCGTCGATTTCGCCCATCGTGGGCTCCCCGATCGAGTGGCTCAAGCCCCCGGTGGCGAGGAGGGCCACGCGGATGTCTTCGGGGTAGGTGCGCACGGCTTCGGCGAGCATCGTTCCCCATTGCAGGCAGCGCCGCACGCTCGGATACGGCGGCTCAAGATCGTTGATGATAATGGGCACGATAGGCGGCAGCGGATCGAGCCCGCCCCTCCACAGCGGAATGCAGAAGCCGTGGTCGAGCGTCAGGTGGTGAGACACCGAGGGCTCGAAGTCGCGCTCGAACGCGATTTGCAGGATGTGATTCGCGAGCTTCGGATGTCCGGTGATCTTCTTGAAGGGGCAGTCCTTCATCCACGGCTCGGCGGGGCCTTCGTGCTCCTCGCCCATGCCGACGCAGATGCTCGGAAGGTTGTTGATGAAGAAATTCACCCAGTGGTCGGGGGCGATCTCGATCAGCACGTCGGGCTTGGCGGCCTTGATACGTCTGCCGAGCTCGGTCAGCGAGCTCGTGAGTTCCCGCTGATTCGCCGGTTTGACGTCTTTCCAGCCGCGGATGATGAGCGGGGCATGGCTCGAGGCGAACACCCCGGCCAGCTTAGCCATGGCTCGACCTCGCCGCAGCGTCGGCCCCGGCGGTTCTCACTTTCTTGAGGAAATCCGCTTCGGACATTCCGGCGACCACGAAATAGAACCGGAGCAGGTAAGGGTTGACCCGCGACGCGAGGAACGCGACGTCGTCGCGCTCGACCGCGGTCCGCACCTCGGGCTTCAGGGGATAGCGGTCGAGAATCTTCTTCCGGCTGGCGCGGTATTCGTCGCCGAGCGCCGGGGAACTCTGGAGATCGAAGAAGAGCTTGCTCAGCCAGTAGTCTCTCATGACGCTATTTTGCCACGAGCGCGGTGCTACCGTTTCGTCCCCTGATCTCGGG
>DATHHZ010000027.1:0-5746 GCA_035316965.1 Burkholderiales bacterium
ACTGGATCGCGATCGGCCGGCTGGATTTCAATACCGGCGGGCTCCTGCTCTTCACTGACTCGGGCGAACTCGCCAACCGCCTCATGCATCCGAGCAACGAGATCGAGCGCGAGTACGCGGTGCGGGTGCGGGGCGAGCTTACGCGCGAGCAACTCCGCAGGCTCGCTCAAGGGATCGCCCTCGACGACGGTCCGGCCAGGTTCGACAGCATCTCCTCGGGCGGGGGCAGCGGATCGAACCGCTGGTACCAGGTCGTGCTGCGCGAAGGGCGCAACCGTGAGGTCAGGCGCATGTTCGAGTCGCTCGGGATCACCGTGAGCCGCCTGATGCGCGTGCGCTTCGGGCCCATCCTGCTGCCGTCCCATCTCCGCCGGGGACAATGGCGCGTACTCGAGCCCCGGGATGCAGCGCGGCTGCTGGCCGCCCTCGAGCCGCACGCCCGCGCCGCATCGCGGCGAGAAACGGATTATCAAGCCGCAGAGGACACCTGAAACCCCGCCGGAACTGTCTTTTCCGTTGTTCCGGGTGAAGTTTCTTGCTATACTTCGACCGCATTTGAGATGGGCTTTCGAGCCCATTTTTTATTTATGCATGGGAGTTGCGCGTGGCTATGAACGCGCTTGAGTCTTTGCTTGAGCGCACCGTAGGCGGGCTGGGTTACGGGCTGGCCGATTTTGAATACATTAACAATGGTAGGATGTTACGAGTGTTTATTGAGAAGACACATGAACTTGGGCAGGGCGAGGCCAGAGTGACTCTTGCCGACTGCGAGGCCGCGAGCCGGCAGCTGCAGCGGGTCCTCGAAGTCGAGGGGATCGAATACGACCGGCTGGAGGTTTCCTCCCCGGGCCTGGACCGCAGGTTGAAAAAGGCGGCGGATTTTGCGCGCTTTACCGGCCACGAGGCCCAGGTGCGCCTGCGCCATGCGGTCAACGGCCGCAGGAATTTCACCGGCACCGTTCGCGCCGTGCAAGGCGACCGTGTCGAACTCGACTACGACAGTGGCCGGCTCGAGTTCGACCTCGCCGACCTCGACCGCGCGCGCCTGGTGCCCAAGCCATGATGCCCGAGGGATATATGAGCCGCGAGCTTCTGCTTCAGGCGGACGCGCTCGCCCGGGAGAAGAACGTCCACAAGGACGTGGTGTTCGGCGCCCTGGAGATGGCGATCGCTTCCGCAACCAAGAAGCGCTTCAACGAGGACGTCGATGTGCGCGTCGCGATCGACCGTACGACCGGGGACTTCGAGTCCTTCCGCCGCTGGCAGGTGGTGGCCGATGAAGCGGTGGAGAACCCGGCTCAGCAGATGGCTTTTTCGGAAGCGCAGAAGCAGTACCCGGACATCCAGCTCGGAGACTATATCGAGGAGGCTCTGGAGCCGATCGATTTCGGCCGCATCGGCGCGCAGACTGCGAAGCAGGTCATCCTGCAGAGAATCCGCGACGCCGAGCGCGAGCAGCTGCTGAACGATTTTCTCGGCCGCGGCGAAAAGCTCATCAACGGCGCGATCAAACGCGTCGAGCGCGGTAACGCGATCATCGAGGTCGGGCGCGTGGAGGCGGTGCTGCCGCGCGACCAGATGATCCCCAAGGAGAATTTGCGCGTGGGCGACCGCGTGCGCGCCTTCGTCATGCGCATCGACCGCAATGTGCGCGGGCCGCAGCTGGTGCTGTCGCGCACTGCGCCGGAATTCATCATGGAACTGTTCCGGCTCGAGGTCCCCGAGATCGAGGAAGGACTGCTCGAGATCAAGTCGGCCGCGCGCGACCCGGGCATACGCGCAAAGATCGGCGTGCATTCCCGGGATAAGCGTATCGATCCGATCGGCACCTGCGTCGGAATGCGCGGCGCGCGGGTGCAGGCGGTCACGCAAGAACTCGCGGGCGAGCGCGTGGATATCGTGCTGTGGTCGGAGGATCCGGCGCAGTTCGTGATCGGCGCCCTCGCACCGGCCGAGGTGTCCTCGATCCTCGTCGATGAGGACAAGCACGCCATGGACGTGGTGGTGGACGAAGAGAACCTCGCCATCGCCATCGGTCGAAGCGGACAGAACGTGAGACTCGCCTCGGAGCTGACCGGTTGGACGATCAATCTCATGACCGAGGCGGAATCGAACAAGAAGAACGAGGAAGAAGCTTCCTCGGTAAGAAAGATCTTCATGGAGCGGCTCGACGTCGACGAGGAGGTTGCAAACACCCTCATCCAGGAAGGCTTCTCGACTCTCGAGGAGGTGGCCTACGTGCCCATCAACGAGATGATGGAGATCGAGGGCTTCGATGAGGCCACGGTGGGCGAGCTGCGCAATCGCGCGCGCGACGCACTCCTGGTACAAGCCATCGCGAGCGAGGAGCAGGCGGAAAACCTCGATCCGGCGCTCCTCGGCCTCGAGGGAATGGACAAGGACCTGGCGACAAAGCTTGCCCGGTCCGGGGTGAAGACTCGAGACGACCTGGCCGATCTGGCCACCGATGACCTCGTCGAGATGACGGCGATCGACACCGAGCGCGCCAAGACCCTGATCATGAAGGCTCGCGAGCACTGGTTTGCGCAGGAGTAAGACAAGCCGATGGCCCAAACGAGCGTTGCCCAATTCGCCGGTGAGCTGAAAGTGCCGCCGTCGCAGCTGCTCGAGCAGCTGCGGGCAGCGGGCGTGCACAAGCAGGTGGCCGAAGACGTTCTTTCGGAGCAGGACAAGACCCGGCTCCTGGAATACCTGCGCAAGTCGCACGGCTCATCGGAACCCAAGAACAAGATCACCCTGACGCGCAAGCAGACCTCCGAGATCATCAAGAAGTCGGATGCGAGCGGCAAAGCGCGCACCATCCAGGTCGAAGTCAAGAAGAAGCGCATCTTCGTCAAGCGCGACGCGGAGCCGGGCGCGCCCGCGGAAGTGCCGGGTCTTTCCGGGGGCGCGGTCGATTCGCGCGAAGCGGAGCTCCGCGAAGAGGAACAGCGCCGGAACGAGGAGTTGGTGGCGCGGCAGGCCGCGGACTTGGCCGAGAAACAGGAGCGCGAACGCAAGCTCGCCGAGGGCAAGCCGAGCGAGGTGAAGACGCAGGCGCCGGCTCCCGCCTCCGACACGACGCTGCACAAGCCGAAGGTTGCGCCGGGAGCGGAAAAGAAGGGTGCGAAGAAGGCGAAGGAAATCAAGGTCTGGAAGGACGAAGGCGTCAAGCGCCGCACGATCAAGACGCGCGGAGACGTGCAGGGGGCCTCCGGTTGGCATAACCCCAAGGGCAGACACAAAACCGCGGTCGCACCGGTCGCTGAAGGCGTACAGCAGTTCAGCGCGCCCGCCGAGCCGGTCGTGCGCGAGATCATGGTGCCGGAGACCATTTCCGTCGGTGATCTCGCCCACAAGATGTCCGTCAAGGCCGCCGAAGTCATCAAGGTGCTGATGAAACTGGGCAACATGGTGACGATCAATCAGGTGCTGGACCAGGAAACCGCGATGATCGTCGTGACCGAAATGGGCCACATGGCCAAGGCGGCGAAACTCGACGATCCGGAATCGCTGCTCGCCGACGCGCCCGAACACCACGAGGCCGAGTTGAAGCCGCGCGCGCCCGTGGTCACTGTGATGGGGCACGTCGACCACGGGAAAACGTCGCTGCTCGATTACATTCGGCGCACGAAGGTCGCCGCGGGGGAAGCGGGGGGCATCACGCAGCACATCGGCGCCTACCATGTCCAGACGCCGCGCGGCATGGTCACGTTCCTCGACACGCCCGGCCACGAAGCCTTTACGGCGATGCGCGCACGCGGTGCAAAGGTGACCGACATCGTCGTGCTGGTGGTGGCGGCGGACGACGGCGTGATGCCGCAGACGATCGAGGCGATCCATCACGCCAGGGCGGCCGAGGTTCCTATCGTGGTGGCGATCAACAAGATCGACAAGCACGAGGCGAACCAGGAAAAGGTCAAGCAGGAGCTCGTGGCGCAGGCTGTGGTGCCCGAGGAATACGGCGGGGATTCGCCGTTCGTTCCGGTGTCGGCGAAAACCGGCGCCGGCATCGATACGCTGCTGGAACAGGTGTTGCTGCAGGCCGAAGTGCTCGAGCTGAAAGCTCCGGTGGACACGCTGGCCAAGGGCCTCGTGATCGAGGCGCGGCTGGACAAGGGCCGCGGACCGGTGGCCACGGTGCTGGTTCAATCCGGAACGCTCCGGCGCGGCGACATCGTGCTCGCAGGGAGCAGCTTCGGCCGGGTTCGCGCCATGCTCGACGAGAGCGGAAGTCCGGTTCAAGAGGCCGGTCCCTCGATTCCGGTCGAGATCCAGGGCCTGTCGGACGTGCCAGCGGCTGGCGAGGACGTCATGGCGCTCGGCGACGAGCGCAAAGCGCGCGAGATCGCGCTGTTCCGCCAGGGCAAGTTCCGTGACGTGAAGCTCGCGAAGAAGCAGGCCGCCAAACTGGAAAACATCTTCGAGCAGATGGGCGAGGGCGAGGCGAGGGTGCTCGCGCTTCTCATTAAGGCCGACGTGCAGGGCTCCCAGGAAGCGCTGGTGCACGCGCTCACGCGGCTTTCAACCGACGAGGTCAAGGTCAATGTGGTGCACAGCGCCGTGGGCGCGATCACCGAGTCCGACGTGAATCTGGCGCTCGCCTCCAAGGCGGTGATCATCGGCTTCAATACCCGCGCCGATACGGTTGCGCGCAAGGCGGCCGAAGCCTCGGGCGTGGACGTGCGTTACTACAACATCATCTATGACGCCGTCGACGAAGTGAAGGCGGCGCTCTCGGGCATGCTAGCGCCGGAGAAGAAAGAAAACATACTCGGTCTGGTCGACGTGCGCCAGGTTTTCAAGATCTCCAAGGTCGGGGCCGTGGCTGGATGCATGGTGCTCGAGGGTCTCGTGCGTCGCAACGCGATGGTGCGTGTGCTGCGCGACAACGTGGTCGTCCATACGGGCGAGATCGATTCCCTCAAGCGCTTCAAGGATGACGTGCGCGAGGTGAAAGCCGGTTTCGAGTGCGGCATGTCCGTGAAAAACTTCAACGACCTCAAGGTCGGCGACCAGTTCGAAATCTACGAAGTCCAGGAAGTGGCGCGGACACTCTAGCGTCCGCGCCATCCTGAGGAGCGCTTAGCGCGACGAAGGATCTGCTGTAGGATGGCCGATCGTTTCGCTCCGACCTCATGGCCAACCAGCAACGCCTGCGCCGCGTCGCCGATCAGATTCAGCGCGAGCTGTCGGAATTGTTGCGCGCCGAACTCAAAGACCCGCGCGTCGGCATGATCACCCTCACCGGGGTCGAGGTCTCTCCCGACTTTGCCTATGCCAGGGTTTTCTTCACGACTTTGGCCGATGCGGAATCCTTGACGACGATCGAGGCGGGTCTCGATCGCGCGGCGGGATTCCTGCGAGCCCAGCTCGGAAAGCGCCTGAGACTCCGCGTGACCCCGGAAATACGCTTCAAGCACGACGCTTCGGTCGAGCGCGGCGTGCGTCTCTCGCAGCTGATCGACGCTGCAGTCACCGGAAAGAAAGCGGATTGAGCTCCCGTGGGAAATGCGAGCGCGGCAGTCAGCGGAGTGCTACTCATCGACAAACCGGTCGGACCGAGCTCGAACGCCGTGTTGCAAAGAGCGAAGCGCCTCCTCGGCGCGAGGCGCGCCGGCCACACCGGAACGCTCGACCCCCTTGCAAGTGGCTTGCTCGTCATTGCGCTGGGCGAGGCGACCAAGTTTTCCGGCGGGATACTCGATGCGGACAAGAGCTATCGCGCGAAGTTGAAGCTCGGCGA
>DATHHZ010000028.1:0-4669 GCA_035316965.1 Burkholderiales bacterium
TTTGGATGTCATGAACTCAACATTGCGGTCAGAGTGCCAGGGAGTGCCGTCGAAGCCCAGGTAGCTGTCCTCCTCGTCGCGCATGTTGCGAACGTCAGGATGTACTCATCCTCTATTGCCACATCGAGGCGGTCAGCTAGACGCAGGTACGCGCTTCCCGGCTTTCGCCATGCCCGAGAAACATGCAAGGCTACAAGCTGTTCGACGGCGTCGATTTATTCGCGCTGGGCGGCTTACCGCCCTACCGAGCTGAGCTCGCCCTGCGAGAACCTCCATTGCTGCGACAGAATTGCGGATGCCGGCTGCGCGATGGTCAGCCTGGCGCGCGGATTCCGCGCCGCCTCAAACGTCAGCGGCTCACCAGCGATCACCGCGAGACGTACGTACATCGAGCCTTTGGCGAGCGCCTCTTCGGGAATCCGCAGGCTCGCAATCGCTCCTGGCTCGACACGGCCGAGCACCCACTCGCGCTTCACGCCGATCAGATACACGTCCACCCTCTCACGGCCGATGTTGTCGAAGCGGATGGTGAGCGGAAGAGCATCAATCGATATCCCTGCGTTGTGCGCCGGGGGCGCTGACGCGCCGATGCAGGCGCCGAGCGCGAGCGTGATGGCCATTGTGGCGGTGATTGAAACGAAAGCACGTCGGGCTGACGTAGTCATTGGTATCTCCTGTGATGGGAACCGGCGCGTCTCGCGCCTCTTCCCATAGCGCGCAGAAGAGAGTCAAACCCAATCAGCGACCGTGCTGTCCAATTGGGGAGACACCACCCACATCCCATCGACGAGGGTGACCATTCCGATCACGCCAACCGACGTCGTCCCAACGCCTTCCCTTGCGCCGACCACCGACGGTGCCGGCCCCGTGCGGCACCCAGTGCACGGAGTCACCGAGCTCCTGCGCGCGTGGAGCGCGGGCAACGCTCAGGCGAGCGACTCGCTCGTCCGGCTCGTTTACGCGGAGCTTCGGCGTCAGGCGCAGCTCGTGCTGCGGCGCGAGGACGAGGGACACACCCTCCAGCCTACCGCGCTCGTGCACGAGGCGTGGCTGCGTCTCGCCGATCAGCAGGACGCACGCTGGGAGAGTCGCACGCAGTTCTTCGCCATCGCCGCGCAAATGATGCGGCGCGTGTTGCTGGACCACGCGCGCACGCGCCACGCGCTCAAGCGAGGCGGCGCCGCCGTGCAAGTCTCACTGGGGGATGGGGATTTCTTCGCGGCGGCGTCCGGCGCGCAACCAGGAGGGGGCACGCCTATCGATCCGCTGGACGTGATCGCGCTCGACGACGCTCTCGCCCGTCTCGCGGTGCTCGATCCGCAGAAGGCTCAGCTGGTGGAGCTGCGCTACTTCGCGGGGCTCAGCATCCCCGAAGCCGCGGAGGCACTCGGCGTCTCGACGGCGACTATCGGTCGCGAATGGGCCATCGCGCGAATGTGGCTCCGCCGAGAGCTCGACCGGTGACCACACCGTCGCCGAACGCAGGCGCGGACCGCGCGTCGTCACCGATGACGCCCGAGAGGTGGCGCGTGGTAGACGCGATCCTCCGTGCCTCGCTCTCCTGTGAACGGGCGCAACGCGATGCTTTCGTTGTGGAGGCGTGCGGCGACGACGAGGATCTCCGGCGCGAAGTCGCATCACTGCTCGCCGTGCATGATCGTGTCGGTGACTTCCTCAATCGACCAGCCGCCGAGATGCTGGCCGGCGTAACCGCGCCGCCATCGCTCACTGGGAGACTCGCGACCGCACTCGCGGGGCGCTATCAGATCGAGCGCGAGATCGGACGCGGCGGCATGGCCACTGTGCACCTCGCGCGGGACCTGCGGCATGGCCGCTGGGTCGCGATCAAGGTGCTGCGTGAGGAGCTCGCGGCAGCCGTCGGCGCGGAGCGGTTTCTCGAGGAGATCCGCGTCACCGCGTCGCTTCAGCATCCGCACATCCTCCCGTTGTTCGACTCGGGGAGCGCGGAGGGGCTGGTGTGGTACGTCATGCCCTTCGTCGAAGGCGAGACTCTGCGCTCGCGGCTCGCGCGTGAGCATCGCCTCCCCGTGGATGACGCCCTGCAACTGGTGCGCGAGATGGCTGATGCGCTCGAGTATGCGCACCGCCATGGCGTCGTGCACCGCGACGTGAAGCCCGAGAACGTTCTGCTGCAGAGCGGCCATGCTCTGGTGGCCGACTTCGGGATCGCCCTCGCGCTCGAGAACGCGGGGGGCGCGCGAATCACGCGCACGGGCATCACGCTCGGCACCCCCTCGTACATGGCGCCGGAACAGGCCGCCGGCGACCGTCCCATCGACGCGCGCACCGACGTCTACGCGCTCGGCGCGGTGCTGCACGAGATGCTCGCCGGCGAGTCGCCATTTGCGGCGGCGTCTCATCAGGTGATGCCACGGAATGGGATGCACGAGCCGGCCATCGCGCTGGCTACGCGTCGCGCCGACGTCTCGCCGTCGCTCGATGCCGCGGTACGGCGGGCGCTGGCAAAGGAACCGAATGACCGGTTCCCGAGCGCGGCAGCATTCGCGGCGGCGCTCGCGGTGCCGCTGCGCGTCGGTGAGGAATCCGGGTCGGGCTCTTCGCGCAGCAGACGGCTCGTCGAGGAACGCGAGCGCGCCGGCGGTGGTCAAGCGGGTCCGTCACGCGGGCGCATGGTGTCTGCGCGCGCGATGCTGTACGCGGTCGGCGTCATGCTCGCCGTCGGTCTCCTCGGCGGCTGGGAGCTGGCCCGCTCGCCATTCGTGGAGCGCTTGCCCGACGCCCCTCCCGAGGTGGTGCGGCAGCCGATCAACGGCGATACCGAGGGGTCGTCCGCGAGCGATGAAGGCACGTCCCTCACCGTCTTCGATCGTACCGGTCATCCGCTACGCACGATCGCGGCGAACCGTCCGTGGACGCCGCGCTTTTCACCGGACGGTCGTCAGGTAGCGTACGGCGCGTTCGGCAGCGGTCGGAGCACGAGCGATGTGTGGGTGACGGATCTCTCTGCCGGCACAACGCGTCGTCTCACCGACGACGGCAACGACAGCAATGACCCGCAGTGGGGCGCGCATGGTGCGACGGTCGCGTATTCGGTGAGCGCCCCCGATGGGAAGGACTTGATGATGCGCCCGGTTGGCGCGGGCGAGCCGAGCATACTGGCAACGCGCCCGGGGACACAATTCGCGAGCGACTGGCTGCGCGATGGCAGCGCGCTGCTCGTCACTGAGGAAGCGGGCAGCAACCAGCACGACATTCTGGTGCAACCTGCGGACGGGTCGACGCCTTGGCCGTACGCGACGACGTCGGCGGATGAGACGGCAGCGCGTGTTTCGCCCGACGAGCGGTGGGTTGCGTACACGTCTGACGAGTCGGGGCGGATGGAGGTCTATCTCGACCCGTATCCGCGCCCCACACGGCGTGTATCCATCTCGCGGAACGGCGGCGCGCATCCCGTCTGGCGCGGTGACGGGCGAGAATTGTACTACTGGAACGACGGTGCACTGGTGGCGGTTCAACTCGACGCGGTGGCGGGCAAGGGAGCGCCGGAGATCGGGGCGCAGACCGTCTTGTTTCACGCGCGGTATTACATCGGTCCCAACACGATGTACGACGTGTCGCCCGATGGCGAGCGGTTCGTGATCATCCAGCCCGCGAACCCCGGCTCATGAGCTGGCTAACGCCTTGGTTCAGCTGCAAGCACACTATCACCATTGCGGCGAAGCCGCATCCGAAAAGTGCTTGTCAGCTGCAACGTTCGTTAGACCACATCGGCGCGCCAGGCAGTCTACCGACGATGGGCCTGCGCCGCAGTTTCCGCGGCGGCAATGATTGCAGCCAAGGTGCCGAATGGCTTGAGCGCCGCCCCGAATTCTTGCACCGGTATCCTCGGGGGAAGCAGCTGAACGCGCCAGATATCTTCTGCGAGCTGGACGCACTCGTATACCTGGAGCTCGTCGGCGCCGTAGCGGGCGACGATCGGCGCGCCGAGGTCGAGGCGATCGACGTCTACCTCCAGTGCACGGGCGGCTGCGGCGAGAAATGCCCCCGGCTCGGCTCCATAAGGCAGTGTAGGCTTTGTTGTGCGTCCCCGGATGATGACGCCGTCACGCACGCGCCCGATCTCGACCTCGGTGGGAGCGCCGTCCTCGTTCGCGCCCCGGGATGTTGCCTCCGCGGAAGTGTTCGTTGCACGCGCGGAATCGCGCGGCGTTGACCAACGCTTCCACAGCGCGACAAAGAGCGCCGGAACCCAAGTGCCTCGGAGACGTGCCATCGTCGGACTACGGAAACTGTGAATGTGGCCTAACGCCTATTACCTTGCGAAAGAAACTAAAAGGTTGCGTGGCTCGCAGCCTTTCCCGACTCTAACAATACGGCGAGTAGCCGCAAAGTACCTGAAACGCCCGCACTTAGGCAAAGTCCACTCACAATGGTGTTCGGCGAAAGGCTGCGAGATTAGCTGCATAATATTCGCTTGCTGCCTTTAGTGCGATAATGCATCGATCGGGCTCCGGACTCCTCGCCCTCCACCCCGCAGTACGTGGGTGTAGATCATCGTCGTCCGAACATCCGAATGGCCCAGCAACTCCTGAACCGTCCGGATATCGTAGCCGTTCTCGATCAGATGCGTTGCAAACGAGTGCCTGAACGTGTGACACGTCGCGCGCTTCGCCAGCCCCGCCCTTCG
>DATHHZ010000029.1:0-5899 GCA_035316965.1 Burkholderiales bacterium
TGGTCATTCCGTCTACGAGAATCGAACCGGTGGTGCGCGAGCCGCGCGTGAGCGCGTCGTTTCCGATCGCCGCGACCGAGCGGAACATGTCGCGCAGGTTCCCCGCGATGGTGATCTCCTCCACGGGGTACCGGATCTCGCCGCCCTCCACCCAGTAGCCCGCCGCGCCGCGCGAGTAGTCGCCGGTGACGAGATTCACCCCGAATCCGATCAGCTCGGTAACAAGCAGTCCGCGACCCATCTTCCTGATGAGCCCGGGAAGATCCAGCCCACCACCCTCCAGGATCAGATTGTGGTTGCCGCCCGCGCTGCCGGTGGTCTTCATTCCGAGCTTGCGCGCAGAATAGCTGCCGAGAAAATAGCCGCGCAGTACGCCCTCTTTCACCACGTCGCGGTCGCGCGTGGCGACGCCTTCGTCGTCGAACCAGGAGCTCGCCGGTGCGCGCGGCAGGTGCGGCCGCTCGACCAGAGTGACGACCGGCGCGAAGACTTCCTTGCCGAGACTGTCGAGCAGAAACGAAGCCTTGCGGTAGAGGTTCCCCCCGCTCACTGCCGAGACGAAGGTCGCGAGCAAGTCGTTCGCCACGGGCGCCTCGAACAGCACCGGCGCCTGGACCGTTCCGATCTTGCGACTTCTCAGCCGTGCGAGGGCACGCCTCCCGGCGTAGTCGCCGACCGCTTCGGGCGCGGCCAGGTCCTGCGGGGAACGCTGCGAAACGTACCAGTCGTCGCGCTGCATCCGGCCGTCCTCTGCCGCGATCACCGCGCAGGAGATCGTGTGCCGCGACGTGGGAAAACCTTCCAGGAAGCCGTGGCTGTTGGCGAGGGCGAAATGCCATTGCTGGCAGGAAACGCTGGCGCCCTCGGAGTTCACCACGCGCTTGTCCAGGCGGAATGCTGCCGCCTCGCAGGCCTTCGCGATCCCGATCGCCCGCTCGACGGGCAGATCCCAGGGATGGAAGAGGTCGAGGTCTTGCGGGTCGCGCGCCAGCTCCTCGGGGTCGGGGAGCCCCGCGCACTCGTCCTCGGCGGTGAAGCGCGCGATCGTCAAGGCCGCCTCCACCGTATCGCGCATCGCGCGTGGGGCAAAATCTGCGGTGCTCGCGTGGCCTTTGCGCTTGCCGACGTAGACGGTCACCGCGAGGCTCTTGTCGCGGTTGTATTCGATGGTCTCGACCTCGCCCTTGCGCACCGTCACGGTCTGACCGTAGCCATCGGAGCTTTCGGTTTCACAGGCGCTCGCGCCTTTTTCAAGGGCGTACGCTAAGGCATCCGAGGCGATGGTCTTCAACGCGTCGAGATCGTGGGCGAAACGGCTTGCAGACATGCGGGGACGCAGCGGGAAAGACGCTATGATATCAGCTCATCACTGGTTCCCTGCGTGCAGGACGAGGACAAGCCCAGCAAGACCGAGCGCAAGCGCGCCATGCACGAGCTTCAGACCCTCGGCGAGCGCTTGGTCGGGCTCAACCCGGAACAACTCGCTGCGATCGCGCTGCCCGAGAACTTGCAATACGCGGTCGAGCAGGCGCGGCGCATCACAAAGCACGAGGCGCGGCGGCGGCAGCTGCAATACATCGGCAGGCTCATGCGCGCGGTCGACCCGGAGCCGATCCGCGAGAAGCTCAGGACGTGGGACGGGGTCTCGACCGAACAGACCGCGCGAGTTCACCGGATCGAGCGCTGGCGCGAGACATTGCTCGAGAACGAAGGCGCGATCGGCGCGCTGGTCCATGCCCATCCGGGCATCGACACCCAGCGCCTGCGCGCGCTCGTGCGCAACGCACGCGAGGAGCGCAATGCGGGCCGGCCGCCGCGAGCTTATCGCGAGCTGTTCCGGGCGCTGCGCGATATCATCGCGGATTCGCAACCAGTTCCCGACGATGACGGCGAATGAAGAGCTGCTGATCGGACTTGTTTCGATCAGCGATCGCGCCTCAAGCGGCGTCTACAAGGACGAAGGCATTCCGGCGCTCGAGGAATGGTTCTCGCGCGCGGTCGCGACCCCCTGGCGAACGGAAACGCGGCTCATTCCCGACGAGCGCCCCGTCATCGAGTCGACGCTGGTCGATCTCGTCGACCGACACGGCTGCCACCTGGTGCTGACCACCGGTGGCACCGGCCCCGCTCCTCGGGACGTCACGCCCGAGGCCACGCTCGCGATAGCCGACAAGCCGATGCCGGGATTCGGCGAGCAGATGCGCAGGATCAGCCTCGAGTTCGTTCCCACCGCGATTCTCTCGCGGCAGGTGGCAGTCGTGCGCAAGCGCTCGCTTATCATCAACCTGCCGGGCCAGCCCAAATCGATCCGCGAAACCCTCGAAGGCCTGAAAGACAAGGACGGCGGCAGATCGTCCCGGGCATTTTCGCCGCGGTCCCCTACTGCATCGACTTGATCGGCGGGCCCTACATCGAGACGCACGAGGAAGTGGTGAAGGCCTTCCGGCCTAAGTCGGCGATCCGTCCGAAAGCGAGTTGACTCATGCCCGAGCTGCTCGACGCAATCGAGATCGAAACCGGAAAGAACCCGACGGCAAGCGTCATCTGGCTGCACGGGCTGGGTGCGGACGGCAACGACTTCGCGGCGATCGTGCCCGAGCTTCGATTGCCCAAGGCGGCGATCCGTTTCGTTTTTCCGCATGCGCCGGTCCGGCCAGTGACAATCAACGGCGGCATGCGAATGCGCGCGTGGTACGACATCACGGACGGCGCGAACCGGCGCGAGGACGAGCGCGGCGTGCGCGCCTCGCAGGTCTTGATCGAGGCCTTGATCGGCCGGGAAAAGGAGCGCGGGACGAAAGCGGGGCGGCTGGTGCTTGCGGGATTTTCGCAAGGCGGCGCGATCGCGCTGCACACCGGCTTGCGCCATCCAGAGCGCATCGCCGGAATCATGGCCTTGTCGACTTACGTGCCAGTCGGGGAAAAGCTTTCCGCCGAGGCGAGCACGGCCAACCGCGATGTGCCGATCTTCATGGGACACGGCAGCGACGACCCGATCATCCCGCTCGCGCGGGCGGAGCAATCCCGAAACCTGCTGAAATCGCTCGGCTACCCGGCCGAATGGCACAAGTACGCCATGCCGCACTCGGTGTGCCCGGAGGAGCTCGCCGATATCGGCACTTGGCTGGGAAAGGTGCTCGGCCCCTGAGTCGAAAGGAACGTTACTCGCCCCTGTCGCGGATCATTTGCCGGCAACGAATCAGATCGTAGTCATCGCCGTGCTCGGTCCCTCCCACAGGCAGGAGCAGATAGACCTTCCCGTTTCGCTCGAGCTCCAGATTCTGGCCGGCGACGAGGACATTGGCGCGCAGCAACAGCTGCGCCTCGGGAGCGGAATCGATCGGATTGAGCAGGATCGCTGTCTCCGAGTCCTGGCTGGTTCCCATCTGCCCGCTTTGCAGCCTCACCTGCACGGGCAGCGCGGCCCGACCCAGGGTCTGGATTCCTACCGTCCCCTGCTGCGCGGATTCGCGCTGGAAGCGGCGAATCACTCCGACTACCCAGTTCGAGCCGCCTTCGGGCTGCAGCCCGAGCAGGCAGCCGATTTTCAGCCACTCTCCCTTGATTTGCGGAACGCTCGCTCCGAATCCTCCGGCGCTGACGTTCTCCACGATCCAGCTTTCGACTTTGCTCGGGTCGAACTGCACCTCACCCGTGGGATCGAGCGCGGCATGCACCCCGTCGAAGCCATAGGTGACGGTGAGCCGCGACTTGACTCTGTGACGCTGCGCTCTCCTCTCCGGCGGCTTGGGCGACCAGTGAAGAGCGAGGTGATCGAGAACGTCGAGCACGACCTCGGATTCATAGTTACCAACCAGCGCGATGCTCGAAGGCAATGCACCAGTGGATTTCACCGTCTGGGCGAGCTTCTCGATCTCCTTCACGGCGCCGCCTGCGGCAAAGAACCTGAGCGTGGGTGCGCGGTGCGGCAGATGCGCGGCACGCACCGGAGGCTCGTGATTTGCCAGATCGAAGCAGTAGACGATATCGGGCTGGAGGGTGGCAGTGAGCTTGAACGAGCCGGCAAGATGCGCGATCAGCCGCTCGACCAGCTCGATCTCGACCGGCAGCAGGCTGTCGGGCGACGATGCCGCAAACATCACCGCTTTGAGAAATTCCTGCTCGGGCGAAGTCTCCCCGGGCAACCCTGCATAGGCGATCACCTTGGACTGCGAATACTTGCGGTTTTCCGAGAGCGCGTAGATCTTTGCGACCACTTCCCACAGGGAATTGTCCGCAGGACCGTAGCGCATGTGCTGCCATTTCATCTGCGCGGCGAACGCGCGCAGCGCCCGCGCGGTGAGCAGCGGTACGCTCTGTTTCAGATCCTCCCAGCCCTTCTGGCCGGTGGCGTAGGCGTCGATGCAGATCGCGAACGCGAGCGCAGATTGCCGATACCATTCGCGTATCACCGACCACAGCCGGTTCTCGTGGAACTTGGCCAGGCGCTGCGAGGAGAGGTACTCCCGCTGGAGTTTGCGAAGGTGAACCTGCGCAGCCTCGTCCACCATCTGCACGATCTGCGCGCGGTGCTCGGGTTTGAAGCCCTCCCAGGCGCGCACCGATTCCAGCCAGTGATTCAGATCCTCGAGCGCCTTGAACGGATCGCCCGCGGGAATCGCGTCGAGGATCACCCGGGCCCCCTTCACCTCGGCCATGGGATGATCGGACGCCCCTCCTCCGAACAGCTTCATCATGCCTCTCTCCGTCTCGTGCGCTGCCGTAGGAAGAATCGGCGCGGGCCTGTTCGTAGCCCTCGGATGGTGCTGGCGAGTGGACTCGAACCACCGACCTACTGATTACGAATCAGTTGCTCTACCAGCTGAGCTACGCCAGCCTGCGCCCCGCGCACGAAGGGTGAGCCCGCATTATATCAGCGGCAAAACCGGGGACAGACCACCATTTTCGGCACCTGGAGTCCTGCGGCTTTGCCGCGAAGGAAAATGGTGGTCTGTCCCCGGTTTTTCTAGGATCGCGGGCGCGTGCGGATGATGATGTCCACGCCGTCGGCGACCGTGCCCTGCGGCAAAGGCGGCAGGCCGACGACGCGGATATTGTCGGCGGGAAGATCGGTGAGCCGTCCCGTCACGACATCGTAGAGGTGATGATGCGGCTCGGTGTTCGGGTCGTAGACGATTTTGGCCGGATCCACGACCAGCTCCCGGATCAGCTTCCTCTCCAGGAAGAGTTTCAGCGTGTTGTAGACGGTTGCCTTCGATGTTTCAGCGCAGCGGGAGTTGACCCACTTCAGGATCTGATCCGCCGAAAGATGCTCGCGCCGCGTAAACAGCACGTGGGCGATCTCCATGCGCTGATGCGTCGGCGTGATGCCATGCCGACGCAGTAGCTGGGCGATATTTTCGCGATTTCTGTTCTGCGGTTTTCTCACGAAAACCATTCTAGACGAGCATTTGGACCCTGTCTAATTCGGCCCGCAGTCCATGAAGTCCCCTTCCGGGAGTCACGCTCGGGAACGTGAATTAATTCCGCTAAAATTCCGGCGCAAGTGCCGTACGTACGCGGATTTCGGCCACTCGTCGGGAAGGTTTGCGGCGGACTCCCCGAGTTCCCTATCATTGAGCCGCAAAAAGAAGGAGTCCCCATGCAACGCCCAACCGGTTTCACCCTGATTGAATTGATGGTCACGGTCGCGATCATTGCGGTCCTGGCGGCGATCGCCGTCCCGAACTACACCGACTACGTGAAGCGCGGCAAGCTCCAGGAAGCGACCTCAAATCTGCTCGCCATGAGGACGAAGATGGAGCAGTACTTCCAGGACAACCGCTCGTACACCACGCCCGGCGCCCCGGTGCTGGCTCCGTGCACGGCAGGGTCCAGCGTGCCGATTCCGCCCCTGAAATATTTCACCATCACCTGCCCCGCGACCGCGAATCCGGCG
>DATHHZ010000030.1:0-2603 GCA_035316965.1 Burkholderiales bacterium
CGTCGATCTCGGAAACCAGGCCCTCCCCCCGATAGTGCTCCAGCACCGGGATCGTCTTCTGGAGATAGATCTCGATCCTCGGCTTCACGGCCTCCGCCTTGTCGTCGTCCCGCTGGACGAGAGCGCTGCCGTCGGCTGCACAGGCCTCGGTCGCCGGTGGGTAGGTGCGCTGGCACTTGGGGCAGACGAGCCTGCCGGACAGGCGACGGAGCAGCTCGTCGGTGTCGACCCTTAGATACAGGACCCGGTCGAAGCGGCGGCCGAGCCCTCCCATTAAGGAGTCGAGGGCTTCAGCCTGGGGGATGGTGCGTGGGAAGCCGTCGATGATGAAGCCCCGTTTGGAGTCGGGCTGCCGGAGCCGGTTGTTGATGATCGCGATCATGATGTCGTCCGAAACATACTGGCCGGCCGCCAGGATGGGTTGGGCAAGCCGGCCGAACTCGGTTCCGGCCTGGATCTCGGCGCGGAGCATGTCGCCGGTGGCGATGTGTGGGATGCCGAAATGGGTGCGCAGCATGTTGGCTTGCGTTCCCTTGCCGCTGCCAGGGGCGCCGTACAAGAGCAGGTTCATCGGCCCCCCACCCTGGCCCTCCCCCTGCGGGGGAGGGGGAATACCGGCCTCATCTAATAAATCCCCGGTACTGACGCATTACCAACTGTGTTTGCAGCTGCTTCATGGTGTCGAGCGCTACGCCCACGACGATGAGTATGGCGGTGCCTCCGAGATACATCTGTTGATGCGGTATGCCCGAGATCTTGGCTGTGGCAATGGGCAAGATGACGGTGATGAACCCCAGGAAAGTGGCGCCGGCGAATGTCACGCGGTTCATGACCGCGGCGAGGTAGTCCGCGGTCGGACGTCCCGGGCGGATTCCCGGGATGAAGCTCGAGTAGCGTTTGAGGTTGTCGGCCACGTCGTTCACGTCGAATGTGATCGCCGTGTAGAAGTACGTGAACCCGAACGTAAACGCGAAATAGAGAGCGTTGTACGTGATCGCCATCGGCAGGTTCGATGTGTCGGGCGCGAAGTTGCCTCTCACCCACGCGGCCGCCTTGTAGTACCAGGTGTCCGGCGGCGCGCCCGTGAAGTAGTTGGCGACGATGGTCGGCAGGAACATCACGGAGATGGCAAAGATGATCGGGATCACACCCGCGTGGTTTACACGCAGCGGCAGGAAGCTGGCGCGGCTCTGCACCTGCTTCAAGCCGACGGTTCGTTGCGCGGATTGGATGGGAATCTTCCTCACCGCTTGCTGCACCTCGATGATCACCGCGGTCATCCCCAGCGCGATCAGGCCGAAGATGATAAAGGGCACGTAGTCCGCAAGACCGCCGCCGGTGGAATGCGCGCTGAACACCGACGCGACGCCCTGCGGCCCGCGGCCGATGATGCCGGCGAAGATGATCAGCGAGACGCCGTTGCCGATGCCGTACTCGGTGATGAGCTCACCGAACCACATCAGCATCACCGTGCCGGCGGTCAGGACCAGCACGATCTGCAGGCGCTGGAACCAGTCGAGCGTGCCGAGGATGGAGGGCGTGGTGTTCTGGAAGAGAACGGTGAATCCATACGCCTGGCCTGCGCCCAATGCGACGGTGAGGTAGCGGCTCCAGCGGGTGATCCGGCGGCGGCCTGCCTCGCCCTCTTTGGAGATCTGCTTGATCCGCTCGGAGATCACCGTCATGAGCTGCATGATGATCGTGGCATTGATGTACGGATTCATGCCCATGGCCACGACGCTGAAGCGGGACAGGCCTCCACCCGAGAAGAGGTCGAGCAGGCCGAGCAGCGCCTGGGAGTTGAAGAGCTGGGCCAGCGCGGCCTGGCTCGCGCCGGGGACCGCGACGTTCGAGAAAAGCCGGAAGATGACCAGGATTCCGCCCGTGAACAGGATCTTGTTGCGGAGCTCCGGCAGTCGGAAAGCGTTGACCAGGGCTTCGAGCAGGTTCATCCGCTAAACCTCGTCGGGAGGGGTGGCCTCCTCGACTGCTGCCGGTGGCGCGGTCGCGCCTTTCTTCTCACGCTTTGGCTTCGGCGCCTCTGCCTCTGCCGCGGCCCTGGGAGCTTCCGCTGTCGGAAGTGGTTTCGGCGCTTTGGCCGCCGTCCGGCGAGGACCGATCTTGCGCGGCTCGCCCAGCACCTTGACGCTGCCTCCGCTCTTTTCGATCGCTTCTCGCGCGCTGGTGCTGAAGAAATGCGCCTCGACGGTCAGCTTGCGCTTGAGGCCGCCCGTGCCGAGGATCTTGACTTCCTTGCCCGGGTGAACGAGCCCGGCCTCGACCAGGGTCTCGACGTCGACCTTCGCGCCGTCTTTGAAGCGGCTCAGCTTGGAAAGGTTGACCACCGAGTAGATCCTCTTGAACGGGTTCTTGAAGCCGGGCAGCTTGGGAATGCGCTGGGCGAAGGGCATCTGGCCGCCCTCGAAACCGAGGCGGAAGCCCTGGCTGCGCGCGTTCTGGCCCTTCTGGCCTCGCCCCGAGGTCTTGCCGCGGCCTGACCCGGTGCCGCGACCGACGCGGTCTGCCTTTCGATGGGCTCCTGGCGCCGGCTTGAGGTCGTGAAGCTGCATCGCGTTACTTACCTCTCGCGTGCTTCTTGTTCG
>DATHHZ010000031.1:0-2289 GCA_035316965.1 Burkholderiales bacterium
CAAGCAGGGCCGCGTCATCGACGCGCGCCCGAAGGACGGCAAGGTGATCGTCGAGAACCTCAATATCGTGAAGCGGCACACCAAACCGCGCCCGATCCAGAACACCAGCCGGATGGGCGCCGCCGGGATGACGCCGGGCGGCGTGGTCGAAAAGCCGGCTCCGCTTCCGGTCGGAAACGTGATGATCGTCTGTCCGGTCTGCAACCGCCCGACGCGTGTCGGCGTGAGGGACAAGGACTCCCACGGCCAGCAGGTCAAGGTCCGCGTCTGCAAGCGCCAGGACTGCGGCGAGGAGATTGACCGGTGAGTACTCGAGTCAGAGAAGTCCGCAAGGAAGCCGCGCGCGCGTCCTACGCGCCGCGCCTCAAGCAGCTCTATGAAGGCGAGCTGCGCGGGAGCCTGAAGGAAGAGCTCGGTCTGTCGTCGACGATGGAAGTTCCGCACCTCGAGAAGATCACCCTGAACATGGGCGTCGGCGAGGCGAAGACCGATGCGAAGCAGCTCGATGCGGCGATCGAGGAACTGACGATCATCGCCGGGCAGCGCGCCCAGGTCCGCAAGGCCCGCAAGTCGATTGCACAGTTCAAGATCCGCGAGGGAATGCCGATCGGCGCCCGCGTCACGCTCCGCGGCGCGCGGATGTACGAATTCCTCGACCGGCTGATCGCGATCGCACTTCCGCGAATCCGCGATTTCCGCGGCCTGAACCCGCGGTCGTTCGACGGGCGCGGCAACTATTCGCTCGGCATCCGGGAGCAGATCATCTTCCCGGAGATCGACTACGACGACATCCAGCAGGTTCGCGGCCTCGACGTCGCGATCACGACCTCCGCGAAGACGGACGAGCACGGCCTTGCGCTCCTGCGCGGGCTCGGCATGCCGTTCGCGGCGGACGGAAGGGAGCAGTAAGCACGTATGGCTAAGACATCACTTCGGATCAAGCAGCAGCGCCCACAGAAGTACCCGGTTCGGGCCTACAGCCGGTGCAATCGCTGCGGCCGGCCGCGCGCCGTGTTCCGCAAGTTCGGCCTGTGCCGGATCTGCCTGCGGGACCTGGCACACCAGGGCGTGATCCCGGGCATGACGAAATCGAGCTGGTAACCCGATGCTCACCGATCCAGTCGCCGACATGCTCGCCCGCATCCGCAACGCCAATAAGGCACTGCACGAGCACACCGAGATGCCCACGTCCCGCCTGAAGGAGGGCATCGCCCGCATCCTCAAGGAGGAGGGCTACATCTCGGACTTCCATGTGAAGAAGGGCGAGAGCTTCGATACCCTGGTCATCCAGCTGAAGTACGGCCGGAGCCGCGAGAGGATCATCACCGACCTCAAGCGGGTCTCGAAGCCCGGCCGCCGTGTCTACGCGGGCAAGGATCGCCTGCCGCGCGTGCTCGGCGGAATGGGTGTGGCGATTCTGTCCACGTCGACCGGCCTGGTCACCGCGCGCACCGCGGAAGAGAAAGGAATCGGCGGCGAAGTCGTGTGCTTCGTCTGGTAACGAGATGAGTCGAATCGGTAGACAGCCAATCGAGCTTCCAATCGGCGTGAACGTCTCGATCTCCCCTGGGCGCGTGATGGTCAACGGCCCGCTCGGAGAGCTCGCGCAGCAGGTTCCCACCCGGATGAAGATCGAGCAGGCTGAGGGGACGATCACCGTCGCCCGCCCGACCGAGCGCGGCGACGATCGCGCGCTGCACGGTCTGACGCGCACGCTGATCGCAAACATGGTCGAGGGGGTCACCAAGGGCTTCGAGAAGCGCCTCGAGCTGCAGGGCGTCGGCTACCGCGCCGCGCTGCAGGGCGTCGATCTCCGGCTCGACGTCGGCTACTCGCACCCGGTCGTGATGAAAGCGCGGCAGGGAATCACGTTCGAGGTTCCCTCCAACACCGAGATCGTCGTCAAGGGCGTCGACAAGCAGCAGGTCGGTCAGACGGCCGCCGAGATTCGCAAGGTGCGCCCGCCCGAGCCGTACAAGGGCAAGGGGATCCGCTATCAGGGCGAGTACGTGCGCCGCAAGGTCGGGAAGCGGGCGTAATGGCTCTTACCGTCAGAGAAGCACGCCTCCGGCGGCACAAGCGCGTGCGGGGCAAGGTGTCCGGGACGGTCGAGCGGCCGCGCCTCGTGGTAACGCGCTCGAACCGCGGCATCGTCGCGCAGGTCGTCAACGACGCCGAGGGCAAGACGCTTGCGTCTGCGAGCTGGCTCCAGGTGAAGGAGACCGCCAGCGGCGACAAGAAGGCCCAGGCTGCCGAAGTCGGCAGGCTCCTCGCGCGGAACGCCCGCAA